>JAFBAJ010000842.1 GCA_019247865.1 Acidobacteriota bacterium | reverse complement strand
CCGGGGTGTTGGGCATCGGCGCGGCCGACGTGCAGATGATCACCGGCGACACCGATCTCACGCCGGTGGACCTCGGCAGCTACAGCTCGCGCGTAACCCTGATGATGGGGAACGCTGCCATTCAAGCAGCGGAACGCATCAAAACGCAGTTGGCCGAAGCAGTGCGCACAAGGCTGCAGGTGCCAGCCGACAGGCTGGTATTTGCCGACCGACGATTCTTTGACGCGCAGGATCCAACGAGCGGCGTGGATTTCGAGGAGGCCGCGGTCCTGGCAGAAACGATGTTCGGCACGATCGGCTCGACCGGCAGTTACACGCCGCCGAAGTCGCCCGGCCGGTATCGCGGCGCGGGCGTCGGCCCCAGCGCGACCTACAGCTACAGCGCGGCGGTCGTCGAGGCGCACGTCGATCCGGAGACGGGCTGGATCACGATTCCCAAGATCTGGATCGGCCACGACATCGGCCGCGTGTTGAACCCGGTGCTCGCGCGCGGCCAGGTCGAGGGCGGCGTCTACATGGGCCTCGGCGAAGCCCTGATGGAAGAGATGACCTATCGCGCCAACCGCAACGTCGTGCACAAGTTTCCATCCCTGCTCGAATACAAGAGCCCGACCACGCTGGAGATGTGCGATGTCTTCACTTATCTGATCGAAGACGCAGACCCGAACGGCCCCTTCGGCGCGAAAGAGGTCGGGCAGGGGCCGCTCCTCCCGGTCATGCCCGCGGTGGCGAACGCCGTCTACGACGCCGTCGGCGTGCGCATCGACGAGATTCCCATCACGCCCGAAAAAGTTCTGACCGCACTCCGGGACAAAGCCAAAGGCAGGCCCGCGCGCTTCGGCCCTAAGGACGTCCCGGAGACGGACTGGCCCGAGCCTCTAAAAGTCCAGACGCCCGCCGAAGGCGGCGACGGCCGCGAAATGCCGAGCGTGGCGATTCATTCTTAAAGCTCTCTAACAACATTGCCGACGAGGAAAAAATCGAGATGAAAAAAGTGTTCCCTCTCTTACTGCTGATGCTGGTCGCTGGTTACGCTTCCGTGAGCGCCTACGGGCAGTGCTGCGGGCCGGTCAACCACCCTAAGGACAGGATCAAGGCGACGAAGACCGTCACGGGTACGTTCAAAGGCTTCGAGGTGGGCGACTACATTCACGCCGTCATCACGAAGAAGAACGGCCAGGAGGTCTCCTTCTTCCTCCCGCAGACCGAGAGCGTCCAATATTTTCTGGTGACTCACAAGGGCGAAGAGCTGACGCTGACCTATCACGTCGTCAGCTCCTGGATCGAAGAGGCCGGCGGCATGCAAACCATCGAACGCCTCGCGACCGTCAAGTCAGCCACCGAAACTAACGCCGCCTGGTGGAAGAAACAACGCGCCGGCTCGTCCCTCAGCAAGCTCCGCCAGAAATACGACGCGATGGTCGAGAAAGCGACAATCAACCAGTAAATGGCAGAGTGGTATCCATTCAATAGTGGGCTCAGCATCGACCAAATAGGGTCTGAAGGCAGCTTTACTTTTACTGTCGTCGAAGACGATGGCGAAAATGTCACCATTGAAATTTCCGCGGAGGACTATCAACGCGAGCGCGCCGCCGGTGTTGATGAAGAAGACTCCCTGCTCAAGCCCGGACGCTACAAGATGAAACGCGGCGGCTTCATGGCGCGCCACACGAAGTTGAAACCGCAGGAAAGAAAGAGAGCCTAAGGCATTACTGAGATCAATCGTTATGATGAGACTTCCCAAATTCTCTTACCGCGTGCCGTCTGACATACGGGATGCTGTGAGGATGAAGGCCGACGCGGGGTTGGAGGGCCAGTTCGTGGCGGGTGGCACGGACCTCTATCCGAATATGAAGCGGCGGCAGCAGACGCCGCAGACGGTCATCTCCGTGCGGCGGCTGAGAGAGTTGAACGAGATCACGGGCGACGGCGAGCGCGGCCTCACGATCGGGGCGTCCGTCTCTTTGACGGACATCTGCGAGCATCCGGTCATCAATCGTGATTACCCGATGGTGGCGCGTGCGGCGCAGGTCATCTCGACGCCGACCTTGCGCAACATGGGGACGATTGGCGGCAACCTGCTGCTCGACACGCGCTGCAACTACTACGATCAGAACTACGAGTGGCGCAAGGGCATCAATTTCTGTCTGAAGAAGGACGGCGAGATCTGCTGGGTTGCGCCCGGCAGCAGGAAGTGCTGGGCCGTGCAGTCCTCAGACCTCGTGCCGTTGATGGTCGCCATCGGCGCGCGGCTGCGGCTGGTCTCGACGCTCGGAGAGAGAATGGTGGAGGCCGCCGGATTTTATAATGATGACGGCATCGATTACCTGCACAAGCGTCCGGACGAGCTGCTGGCGGACATACACCTGCCGCCGACGAACGGTTGGAGGGCGACCTACAAGAAGCTGCGGCGGCGCGGGGCGTTCGATTTCCCTGTGCTGGGCGTGGCGGCGCGGCTCGACCTGGGCGCGGACGGGACGGTGACGGAAGCGAAGCTCGTGCTGGGAGGCATCTCGCCCGCGCCGATGTTGGTTGCGGAGGCGCGAGCGGCGCTGGTCGGCGCGCCGCTCGATGAAGAGCGAATGCGTGCGGCGGCCGAGGCCTGTTACACGAAGGCGCGACCGCTCGACAACACGGACTTCGTGATGAACTGGCGCAAGCAGATGGCGCGCCCCTTCGTGTTGCGTGCTTTGGAAGAGCTAAGACAGTCTGCGTAAAAAAGCAATTTCACGCAAAGGCGCAAAGACGCAAAGAAAAGCTTAACTGTTTTCCTTTGCGTCTTTGCGGGAAACTTATTTAACTCTCGCGTTTAACTCGCCGCCGATGGTGTAGAGGGTGACGGAGCTTGAGAACCCTAAGCCTGAGAGCCTGCCCGCCATCATCACCAATGTTTCGCCCTGCTGCACGGCGCCGGCTTCGCTCAGCGTG
>JAFBAJ010000720.1 GCA_019247865.1 Acidobacteriota bacterium | reverse complement strand
CATGTCCAACCTGCGCGTCTATCGCCAGCTTTATAACGAACAACTGCAGAGCCGTTAGCCGCGCGGTTCATCTAACATCATTTGAGAGAGGCAATTTTTAGTCGAGATGAAAACCAAGCTATCCGTCATGTTGCTGCTGCTGTTGCTGTGCGCGTCGCTCGCGTGCCAGCGCGCGCAGCCCAAAGCCAACAACGCGCAGGCCAAGCGTTACGATTTGAAGGGCACGGTCGTCGCGGTGGATAAAGCGAAGAAGGAGGTCACGGTCTCGCACGACGACATCGAAGGCTACATGCCGGGGATGACGATGGCCTTTCCGCTCAGGGACGAGTGGGCTTTCGACGTGCTGACGCCCGGCAACAAGGTCACGGCGACGCTGGTCGTGGACTCGAACTCATTCTGGCTCGAAGGCATCGTCATCAGCGCCGCCGCCGGTGAGCCCATCAATTCCGGGACGACGGCCGGCGCGGAGCAGTCGAAGGTCGGGCAGGAGATCCCGGACTTCACGCTCGTCAATCAGGACGGCAAGCACATCAGCCTCAAGCAGTATCGCGGCCAAGCGCTGCTCCTGACCTTTATCTACACGCGCTGCCCGCTCCCTGAGTTCTGTCCGCTGATGAGCAACAATTTCGCAGAGCTTCATAAGAAGATGATCGCCGACCCGGCCCTCAAAGACCGCACGCATCTCCTGAGCATCACGTTCGACCCGGCCTACGACACGCCCAAGGTCATGCGCAGCTACGGCGCGGCCTACACGGGCGAGTACACGCAGGAGAAGTTCACGCACTGGGAGTTCGTGACCGGCACGCCCGCGGAGATCAAACGCATCGCCGAATACTTCGGCCTCACGTACTATCCCGAAAAAGAGCAGATCATACATTCACTCCGCACGGCCATCATCGCGCCCGACGGAAAGGTCTATAAGGTCTACGCCGATAATGACTGGAAGCCGAATGATGTCTTGCGCGAAGTCCAAAGCCTGCTCGGAACGGGCGGATAAGAAAATTTCACGCAAAGGCGCAAAGACGCAAAGGAAGAACTCTAAGCTTTTTCTTTGCGTCTTTGCGCCTTTGCGTGAAACTGTTTTTCTATTGCCACGCGAGGCTGCTTGTGACAGAATCGGCAGCGTTCCGTTAGGTCACTCTAAGCTTCCCGTGTAATTCGTTTGAAGCAACTTCGTCAAATCTTTCGCCTGCTCTCCGTGCGAAGAGTTCTCGCGGCGGCGCTGGCGCTCGCGGTGTTGATGGCGTTTGCGCCGCTCGGAGCTGCGGCCGGTGCTCATGCCTGCTCGATGCCCTGCTGCGCGAGCGGCAGTTGTTCGACCGGAGCCTGCGACATTCCCGCCAGGCAGACCGCGCAACAAACCGCATCGCATTGCGAGCATGGCGACGAATCCATGACGGAGATGACAGAGGCCGACGAGCTTACCGTGAGGGCCGAGCCGCCCGTCACGCAGGATCTTTCGGAACTCTGCGGCGCGGACAGCCTGACCAGAGCTTCAAGCCATACGGTTGAGCCGCCCGCTCCGCTCCACGAGACGAGCGTCAAGTCAGATGCTTTCACGCGTCCCTGCGGGACTGATTGCTGCGCGGGCGTGTCCGCCTCTTCGCAGGGAAGACGCTCGCGCGAGCTGGCGCTGTTGAGCCACGCGAGCAGGCCGCGCGCTCCGGCTCTCGGTTTAACTCTCGACAGAGCTTCTCGTCCGCTCTTTCTGCACGCACAACTGCGCAGGCAATCCGGCCCGCGCGCGCCTCCCACCCGCTTCATCAACGCCTGATTCACGAAAGCCCAGCCCGCAAAGCTCACGCTCGCCTCCAGTCTTACGCAGAGGAGGCGTTGAGCTTTGAAGGTTTGCGTGCCTTTCTCTATTTGTTGCGCACAAGCATTGCTCTCAGGTTTGTGCGCGGGCGTTTCTATTTGAAGGGACTGGTGTCCGGAGATGAAACTCCATCTAAATTTTTTGAGGCAGCTCTCACGTCTCGCGCTGCTGATCTGTGTGCTGGGAATCTTCACGCAGGCTGCGGCGCAGTTGTCCGTGTCTTCCGCGACGCTCAGCGGTCGCATCGAAGACCCGAACGGAGCGGGCGTCGGCGGCGCGCGCATCATCGCTACCAATACTGAAAAGAACATCAACACTTCGACGATGAGTGATGCGGAAGGGCGCTTTCGTTTTCCGAATCTCGCCGCCGGCTCTTACCTGTTGAAGGTCGAGGGGGATGGATTTGCGACGGTCACGCGAGAGTTGACGCTGACGGTCGGGCAGGCTTTCGATATTGTCGTTCCATTATCTGTGGCGGGCACTATCAACAGCGTCAACGTGATTGAAACTCAGACCGTTGAGACGACGCGCACGCAGGTCTCGGATACGATTCTGCCGCGCGAGATCGACCGCCTGCCGCTCAACGGGCGCAACACGCTCGATCTGGCGCTGCTCGTGCCCGGCGTCTCGCGCACCAACACCGGCAGCGTGCAGAGGTTCGCGGAGACCTCCGCAGTCCCCGGCACGGGCATCTCCATCGCCGGACAGCGCAACCTCAACAACAGCTTTATCGTGGACGGGCTCTCGGCCAATGACGACGCGGCCGACCTCGCCGGGACTTTTTACGGTGAAGACGTGATACGCGAGTTTCAGGTCGTGACTTCGGGCGGCGTCGCAGAGTTCAGCCGCGCGTCATCCGGCTTCGTCAACGTCATCACGCAATCGGGCACGAACGATTGGCGCGGGC
>JAFBAJ010000718.1 GCA_019247865.1 Acidobacteriota bacterium | reverse complement strand
CGCTCATCCTCTCCTCAAAGCCAAGGCGCTGCTGCTGAGGGCCGTCGTCGAAAATTCCGCGACCCGTTTTCATGATGCGATGCGCTTTCTGACTGAAGCCTCGCCCCTCTTCGAGCAGATTGAAGACCATGCGTTGAAGGGGCGCTTTTACGTCACGCTGGCGAACAATCTGCAATGCCTGGGCACGGAGGAAGACCGGACAGACTACACAGACCGCGCGCTGGTCGAGTATGCCGCCGCCAGCTTTCACTACGAGCAGGCGGGGCACACGCGTTACCTCGCGACGGTGGAGAACAACCTCGGCTTTCTGTTCTTCACGCTGGGCAGGTTCGCAGAGGCGCATGAGCATCTGGATCGGGCGCGCGCACTGCTCGTCAAACTCGGCGACCACCTGCTGACCGCGCAGGTTGATGACACGCGCGCCCGCACGTTTCTGGCGCAAGGGCTCAATCTGGAAGCGGAGCAGGTCGTGCTGCAGTCGCTTGAGACCTTCGAGCGAGCGGGCGAGCACGCCCTGCGGGCCGAAGCGTTGACCACACAGGGCACCGCACTGGCGCGGCTCGGGCGGACGGAGGAGGCGCGCGAGACCTTACAACAGGCGATTCGGATCGCCGAACGAGCGGGGAGTTTTGAGCCCGCGGGGCTAGCCTCTTTGACCATGCTTGAAGAGCTTGGAGAATGGCTCACGCCTGACGAGAGAGCGAGCTTTTACGCCGCTGCCGAACAGATGCTGGCGCGCTCACAGCAGCCGGAAATCATTGCCCGCCTGCAAGAGGCCGCACGCGAGATCGGAGCCAGCATCAACCGCACAGGCTCGCCCGCCGAAGTGGACCCGGCCGCGCATCCAACGGAGGCGGCGGGGGGAGACGCGCCGCAGACGCTCATCAACAAATTTATCGAAGAGGCGCAGCGACGGTATCGCAAAGAGCTCTTATTCAGGGACGAGGCGCTGGAGGCAATGCGAGAGCTGTTCTTTATCGACCGGGTGCGAGTGTTGCAGGACTTGATTGACCGGACGGTGCTGACGGCCGAGCCGCAAGCGGTGATCGAGGCCGAGGCCGTCTACACTGTGGCCTTACGCCGCGCCGCGCACGCCGCCAACTTCGCGCAACCATGGGCGGAGTTCTCACTCAAAAATGAGACTCAGCAACTGGAGAAACGTTTCATCGAAGCCGCCCTGAAAGAGGCGCACGGCGGCATCTCAGGCGCGGCCAAACTGCTCGGCTTCAACCATCCGGAATTTCTCAACAGTATCATCAGGAGCAGACACCCCGAGCTGCTCGCCGCGCGGAAAACTCCCGTCCCGCGGCAAAGGCTGCCCCGCAAAAGAAAAAAACGATGAACCGGAGCAGCGTCCGATGTTGAGCCGCACCATCGCCGACCTCGAAGGCTCTGATGAGATTGATGCCTGGCATGTGGCGGAGGCGGTCGGCTATCGCTCGCCCGACCGCACCTGCCGGACTTGAAAAAAAAGCGATGTGGTCACAATGTTCGCCGGAGATAACCCCTCCGGTGCTGCCCTCGTCAACTGCCTGTTGCAGCCTCAATAAGGGTTATCGTCAATTACCAAATTCCCACAAAATGTTGTATAGTGTGCGTCCATCGGTGCGACATATAGTCTGAAAGCCAGCGCGCCCAGACCGCATCCTGAGAGAGACTATACGTTCTTAACGAGTTCATAAACCGGAGCGCGTCCCCTACGCGCGACTTTCCCCGCTTGATCAGAGACCGGACCAACTGCTGCATGAAATGGTTCATGCCGGTGGTCATAAGGAAGCTCGGTGATACTCCGAAAACTGCAATCACTCGGACCGCTCGGCATCGTTCTGATAGCCCTGCTCGCCTTCTCTCTGGGCTTTGCTCTGACCTACGTGTGGGGTGGGCAAAGGGCTGACTCATCTCCCGGGAAACAGTCGCTGGAAGTGAGCGAAAGCGATAAGGAGCTTGACGGACTGACGGGGCCGGTCAATCGTGTGCGAACCGAGACCGCGAAGCTCTCTTTTCAATCCGGCAAACTAGTCGAGGGTTCCAGAGAGTTGCAGGAATTGACCACTTATGACGCGAAGGGACGACGGATTGAAAACTCTTATTTCTTGATTTCGGCGGATGCGCGAATCGGGAGAGAGGAGTATGCGCACAACGAGAAAGGTAACGTCAGTGAGGTCATCGTGCGCGATGAGGCGGGTTCAATTTTAAGCAAAGAGGTTTATACCTACGAATATGATGCGGTGGGCAACTGGACGAAGAGGGTCGCCTCTACGGTCAACTACGAGGGAGGGCAGGTCACTCCCCAACCCGCCGAGGTAAGTTATCGCAGCATCTCCTATTATTTCGATCAAGCGATTGCTGAAATAACCGAGTCAGGTCCGGCTGCGTCACGCGCGTCTAATGAGGAGCTGCGCGGTCAGGGGAATCTCGCGTCATTACGCGCGGCCCTGACCGCCTGGGTGGCGGCGACCAACGCGCGCAATCTCAATAAACTGATGAGCTTCTATCATTCCAGGGTGGCTGCTTTCTATCGCGCGCGCAACGTCTCTGATGAGTTTGTGCGCGCGGAAAAGCAGCGCCTGTTGCGGCGCGCGGATTCTCTTGAGGTGAGTGTCGCCGCTCCGGAGATAACCATCGGGCCGGACGAAGAAACGGCCGTCATGCGTTTTCGCAAAGAGTACTCGGAGACCGTCAAGGGGCGAGAGCGGGGCGGCGTGGTCGTCCAGCAGCTCGGCTGGCAACGGACCCCGGAGGGTTGGAAAATCGTCAGCGAACGAGACGTGCGCGTCATCCGTTAAGCTTGATTTTGAACATCACTTGAGGACAGAGGAGTCACATGCAAGGGGCGCGTTTTCTGGCACTGACCGGACATTTGAACGAACACTCGTTGGCCGACCTGATCGGACTTCTGCGCCACCAGCGGAAGACCGGGCGACTCCTGATTGAATATGCTGTGAGCCCCTGCTCCCTCTATTTCCTGGAAGGGAATCTGGTCGATGCGCAGCTCAACACGATGGGCGGTCTCCAGGCCGTGTTGGTCGCGCTCTCTCAACCTAACGCCGCGTTTAACTTCAACCCGCTGATTCAGCCTCCACGCCGCAGCATCAATGAGTCGTCGCAGAAAGTCATACTGGAATTGCTCGGCTGCTGGGAAGAGAAAACAATCGAGGTGGAAGCGCAAGCCGTGAACGACGGGACGCCGGTCCACGAGCCGCTGCCCATGAATGCCGCGACCATCGACGTGCAGCCTGAGCCGCTGCCCAAAGCGAGGGAGGTTCTGGCGCTGCCTGCCTCGTCCCTGGAACAGGCGACTCTGCGTCGTCAACGAAAGGTTCTGGTGGCGAGCGCGGTGATCTCGCTGGTGGTCAGTTTTCTGACGGTCGGCGCGTTGGCGCGCTGGCTCATCAAGCGGGACATCGCCGCCGCTCTCACGGAGATAGCGGAAAGGCGTCAACCCTCTGACGAGAGGAGCGGCGCGGCCGGCACGCAGGGCGAGACGATCAAAGTCGTCGTCCAGGTTGAGAAGGGGCGCGTGTCGCAGGCTTATGTCGAGGAGCGTCGCTCCGGCCTTGAGGCTTACGAAGCCCTCGCTTTGAAAATCGCGCGCGAGCGGCGTTACCCGTCTGGCTCGTCAGGTCGAGATATCGTCCCGATCACAATCAAGAACCCCCACTAGAAGATTTGATGTTGCGTCCGCCGCGTCGCGCATCCACGAACCGTTAAGCACATCAGAGGAGGATGGACGATGTTGCACCTCGCCAGTCGAATTATCGATCTCTGCCCGGCCCCGGATGAGCACCTGTGGCTACTGGCAAGACTTCAACAGAGAGAGTTCGTGCCGCTTATTCGTTCGCTCCGGTTAAGCTGTTACGAGCGCGCCCTGTCGGGTTCGCAGGGCGTCAATGAATTGGAAGAGTCTCTCGCCGCGCATACTATGTTACAGGGACAGGCGGCATATGTGTCCGGTGAAATCTTCTGCTTTGAGGACCATGTCCTGTTCCTGCTTTTCGAAAATCCGGAGGCGGGCTCTCCGGCGGGAATGCGGGCCGGTATAGTTTACGAGCGCGGGACGACCGAGCCGATCCGGAAACTGGAATATTTTTGTCAAACGGTCAGCGAGTGCCTGATGGAGTCGGGCCGCGTGGAGAGTGTGGAGAGTTCAGCCGCGTTGGAGAAGAGTGGGCAGAGCAGTCGGAGCGACTGGAGGCCGGCGACGTTGTCGGACTCCAAGGGCTTCGCGCGTTTTGTCGCCAAACAAGATATTGACGCCTTGTCTACTATTGTCTGCAAGGAGAACGCGACTGAGCGCGTGCGCGCCTCTGAGTTACTGGACGATGATTATACGAGGCTCTTCCTGCGACGCGCACACGAAGCCTATGCCGAAGGCTTGCCCATCAATCCGGCGACGGAGGACGCGACCTTCCCTTCCGAGTACACGATGAACAGGCTCACCGAGGTCGGATTGTTGCGGCGCGAAGTGTTAGTCAGCTGCCGGAAAACAGGGCATACCCTGTTCAGCCTGCCTTCGGCTGACGCTCTGGCGGTGATGACCATCAGCAATGCCAGGTGCAGTGAGTGCGGCGCGGCGATTGCCGACGAGAGGATTGAAGAGGTGGCTGCGCCGACACCGCTCTCGTCCATTCTGCTCGAAGACGGAGCATGGATGGTCAATCGTCTGCATACCATCATTCGCCAGCTGGGAATTCCGGAAAGCGAGATTGTCATCGAACCGCCGACCGGCGATGGCGAAGCGCGCCTGCTCGCACGCGTCTGCGGCGTGCCGTTTCTCATCGTCATGAGGGATGGTGATTTGACTCCGGCATTCGCGCGGCGTGCCGTGGGGACGAAGATCGAAACCGATGCGCGCCATCTGGTCATCGTCGTGACCGGCGCGATTCACAAAGAGAGTCGCCTCAGTTTGCACAACTTCGCCAATCGCATGACGCGCAGCGGAAGCGACTTCGAGTTGATTATCATACAGGGGATGAGCACGGTGAGAGAGGAGCTGCGCCGTTCATTTGAGCAGGCTTCACGTCAGGCTCTCGCGGAGCAACTTTGTGAGTTGAACTCCAATTTCGGCCTTGATGTCGCACACTTTATTAACACACGCTTCCAACTCCTGCATGAGATGAAAGAGACGAACCGGCGCGCGCTCTCGCCGGTCAGTGAAGAACCGGCGCAGGCTTTACAGAAGAGAGCGCACTCGCCCTCGATCGTTGACCATGAGATTTTTGGTATGAGTGAGGTTGACGAAACCGCAGCTCTGAATCCGTGAGGGGCAGCGCCTGCATTTTGCAAAGGCCGGATAGACACCGAGGGCGAGCGGATGCTGTAGCTGGCGATGACCAGACAGGGCCTCTCGGCCAGCCACCAGCGGCTACCGCTTCACCGCTCCTGATGGATTGTTGGCAGCCGGTACGGGTTGATCTCCTGCTTGTCCCCAGTGCGGTGCGTGCAGTTGATTGCTCCAACTCCGCAGGATATACCAATTGCCATCCCGAAAGACGGCGATGTCCGCCTTGCCGTCTCCGTCAAAATCTCCCGGCGCGGGCAGGTCAGTCGTGAGTCCCCACTGTTGAGCGCTCGTCCCGCCGTCCGAGCTTCTGCGCACAAACCAGAC
>JAFBAJ010000685.1 GCA_019247865.1 Acidobacteriota bacterium | reverse complement strand
GGGCTTCAGCGCGCGGCTCTTCGGGCAGAACGGAGACATCCCGGCGGCCGGAGACTATGACGGCGACGGCAAGACAGACCTCGGAGTCTTTCGTCCTTCGACGGGCACGTTCTACTTGCAGCGTTCAAACGCGGGCTTCGGCTCAGTCCAGTTCGGGACGAACGGCGACAAGCCTGTGCCCGGCGATTACGACGGCGACGGCAAGACGGATGTCGCGGTCTTCCGTCCTTCGACCGGCTTCTGGTATTTGCAGCGGACCACCGCGGGCTTTATCGGTGTGAGCTTCGGTCAGAATGGAGACTATCCGGCGGAGGGCGATTACGACGCGGACGGCAAGACGGACATCGCTGTCTTTCGTCCCTCGACCGGATACTGGTACATCTCCGGCACGACCGCGGGCTTTAGCGCGACGCTCTTCGGCAACAGCCAGGATCGTCCGGCTCCGGGTGATTACGATGGTGATGGAAAGACTGACAAAGCCGTCTTTCGCACCACGACCGGCGGCTGGTATCTCCAACGCTCAACCGCAGGTTATCTCGGAGTGCAGTTCGGAGCGGTCGGCGACCTGCCCGTTCCGGCTGCCTATGTGTCGAACTGACGCCGGGCTCACACAAGGGCCTCGGCTAGCGCCGCGAGAGACGATCAACTCTCGCGGCGCTTTTTTTCTGCCGGACGTGGCCGATTTGCCCGCGCGGGCAAAGCTGCCACAGCCGCCTTCCATCTCTTCAGCCGAAAACAGCCGAGTTCCGGCCTCAAACCTTCTGGCCTCAAGCTTGCACTGCCACACACGCGTGCAGCGACGGCTGCAAGTTTGACGCATATCGATCAGGCCAACATGTTCAGTTAAGGAGTAGATGATGAAACGTATATTGACCTCAAGCGCGCTCTCGCTCGCGCTCCTGCTCGGCGCAGCCGCCCCGGCCGCCATCGCCGGAGTCCGGAAGGAAAGCCCCGCGCACAAAGCCGCTGTGAAGAAGTGCAACAGCGATTACAACGCCGCCATGAAGGAAGCCAAGATGAAGAAGGGCAAGGAACGAACCGCAGCCATCGCGGCGGCCAAAGCCACACGCAAGCAGTGCATCGCGGACGCGCCTAAGTAAGTCGCATCAGTCGCATCAGTCGCAGCCGCGTTGACAAATGTCCGGGCCGGAACCCGAAGTCCGGCCCGGACCTCTATTCTTTCCCATCCGCGACGACGATCTCCGAGGTCAGAGTTTTGTGGACGGGGCATTTGTGTGCGATCTCCTGCAGGCGCGCGTGCTGCTCTGCCGTGAGCTCGCCTTCGATGGTGACCGCGCGCTCGATGCGGTGGACGAAGCCCTCTTTGCTCTCGGAGCATTCGGCGCAGTCGCTGGCGTGGACTCGTTGCTGGCGCAACGCGACCGTCACGCGTTCCAGCGGCCAGCCCTTGCGGCGCGCGTAGAGCGTGACCGTCATCGAGATGCAACCGCCGAGCGCGGCCAGCAGCAGCGTGTACGGATCCGGCCCCGCGCCTTCGCCGCCCACACTCACCGGCTCATCGATCACCAGCCTCTGACCCTCGCCGTAGAGCACCTCGTTCTGCAACCGCTCCAGCGACCGGACGATGACTGTACTCATCTTTCAAAACCTCCCGGCAGGAATGTTAAGAGCCGTAACAGGATAAAATAAAGAACTGAGATCTCAAATTCAGGCACAACTACATTTGACCCACCGCCTGGCCGACTGAAAGCACGGTGAGCACCTGACGCCCGAATTAACCGGGCGGCAATCAACGAAACAAGCATCCGAGTTGTTGAATGAAAGGCAAGGTAACTTCCGCTCCGGTTCAATGAGTTGTTATGCTGCCCTTATCCGAAGGGCATTTCCCCGCCCATAGAAGCATTTAATCCATAATCAACGACATAATCATTAAGATATTCAGAAAGGTGATCTAAGTCTTGATAAATCGAAAGCTTGTTTATGCCGAAGAACTCTAGTGTTTGCCTCAAATCTTTCGTCGTTGAGCCATCAAGGGTCACCTTATACAATCTATCTCCTAATTCGTCCTCAATGGGAGTCGTTGGTGAGTGGCTAGCAGTAAATATTCCACGTTGACTAACGATACGAGCGGATAAGCCCTTTGGAAAATAGACCCTAAGCCCTTGTAAGCTGAAAGGATCAGTTTCAGATGCTTTATCTGTATCAAAAATCTCGAACGCGTAAATCGCTGCGTTTATGCCTTCGTTACGATCAATTGCGAAGAAAGCAGCATTTAAAGGATTCTTTGTCCAATCTAAAAGCCGAGTTGCTAAACCATGATGTTGAGCCAAAGTTAACCAATCCCATTCGTCAATAGGAGTTCTATTCAAAAAATGGACTGCGTAACGTTTCCAAGCTTCAAAGGCCCTCTCCTCCGTGAAACCTAGTCTGTAGCCTGCTACAAATTCACTCCTACCTGCTTTCGATAGTAATTTCCATGTCGCATCTCTTTGACCTCTGAAAGCCCAGCTCTTCTTCCTCTTGAACTCATGAAGCAGGTCAAAAAGCTCTTTTGATGAAGTGACTTTATGTTCTTTCATACGTTACAACTCTTTCAGGGGCATAACGCTTGAATTAACCGGGCGGCAGAGGACGAAACAAGCATCCAAGTCTCGTGGATGAAAGCCCCGCTATTGCCGCTCCGGTTCAATGAGTTGTTATGCCACGCTGGGATAAGCGAGTTACTTAGCCGGTTCTAATTTCGATGGTACTCTTTAACGCTCCCTATGGTCCAATTGTCTGATATTTGAACCATGCGAATAGTACCGGCGGAGTCCTCAAAATTAGCGCAGCTCTCATTGTGGCCTTCAGGGTGCCGTAGCTCTTCGGGATAGTTAGTGGTGTGTACGCTTGAACGGACGGAAGGTGGAGAATGTTGTTCAAGGCTGCGCCAACAACAAGCGCCATAAGAATCGCAATCAAGGTCAAGAGATTCCGCTTCCTATTCATAATCGTCTCCTTTGTGAGTTGGCGAAACTAAATTATTCAGTTAGACAACCAAGAGCGCATAACTTGTATTAGACCGCAAGGAGCGGTCTAATACAGCTATCGGGTAACAAATACCGTCTAATACACGCCCAGGCATAAAATACCGCTACTGGCGGTCTAATCAAACGTGCAGCCGACTTGTACCGCCATTCACCACAAACTTCAACACATATTTGAGGCGCAGGCTGTTCCACAAAAAAGGTTCTTTGGTGGAATTGGAAAGCTATTCGGCTTGCAGCCATGCGCCTCAAGCGGCTACACTCCTGCGCAAACACGTTTCAGACTATTTTAAGAAAAGCGAGCGAGGAAGCTTCATGAAGATTCACGAGTATCAGGGCAAGGAGCTGTTGCAGAAATACGGAGTGCCGGTGCCGCGCGGCATCGTCGCGCACTCGCCCGAAGAGGCGTATCAGGCGGCGAAGGAGCTGGCGACGGACGTGGTCGTGGTCAAAGCGCAGATTCACGCGGGCGGGCGCGGCAAGGGCGGCGGCGTGAAATTGGCGAAGTCTCCGGACGAGGCGCGTGAGATCGCACGGCAGATGCTCGGCATGAAGCTCGTCACGCATCAGACCGGCCCGGAGGGCAGGGAAGTGCGCGTCCTCCTGATCGAAGAGGGCCTGCCCATCGACAAGGAATTTTATCTCGGCATCGTGCTTGACCGCGCGAGCGGGCGTCCGGTCTTCATGGCTTCGGCAGCGGGCGGGATGGACATCGAAGAGGTCGCGGCCAAGACTCCCGAACAGATCTTCAAAGAGCAGATCGACCCGGCCGTCGGCTTTCGCCCGTTCCAGGCCAGAAAGCTCGCCTTTCATCTGGGCCTGCCCGCCGAGCTGATCGGGCAGGCGGCGAAGTTCATGCAGTCGCTCTACAACGCATACGAGCAGATGGACGCCTCTCTGATGGAGATCAATCCGTTCCTCCTGACGAAGGACAATCGCCTCATCGCGCTCGACGCGAAGGTCAACTTCGACGACAACGCCATGTTCCGGCACAAGGATTTTCTGAGCCTCCGCGACCTCAACGAAGAGGAGCCGCTGGAGATCGAAGCCTCGAAATTCGACCTCAACTACATCAAGCTCGACGGCAACATCGCCTGCATGGTCAACGGCGCAGGATTAGCGATGGCGACGATGGACATCATCAAACTGGCTG
>JAFBAJ010000677.1 GCA_019247865.1 Acidobacteriota bacterium | reverse complement strand
CCTGACGATCTTCAGCGCGTTGATGAGCGCGGCCAGGACGACGACCGCCGTGCCGTGCTGGTCGTCATGAAAGACCGGAATATCCAGCTCCTCTTTGAGGCGGTCTTCGATCTCGAAGCAGCGCGGCGCGGAGATGTCTTCAAGGTTAATGCCGCCGAAAGCGGTCGCGATGTTTTTGATCGTGCGGACGATCTCGTCCGGGTCTTTGGTCGAGAGCGCGATGGGAAAGGCATCGACGCCCGCGAACTCTTTGAAGAGCTGCGCCTTGCCTTCCATCACCGGCATGGCCGCCGCCGGGCCGATGTCGCCGAGGCCCAGCACGGCCGTCCCGTCCGTGACGACCGCGACCATGTTCTTCTTGACGGTTAAGGTGTAAGCCTTTTCCGGGTCGCGATGGATCGCCTGGCAGACGCGCGCGACGCCGGGCGTGTAGGCCATCGAGAGGTCTGCGCGCGTCTTCAAAGGAACTTTCGAGACGACCTCGATCTTGCCGCCGAGGTGCATCAGGAAGGTGCGGTCGGAGACGTTGACGACTTCGACGCCGTCTATGTCGCGGATGGCTTCGATGATCTGCGCGCCGTGCGTGTCGGAGGCAGCGTTGACGGTGATGTCGCGGATCACGAAATCCTGTCCGACGCTGACGATGTCGATAGCGCCGATGTCGCCTCCGGCGCGTCCGATGGCGGTCGTTAATTCCCCGAGGGTTCCGGTGCGGCTCGCTAACCTGACGCGTAGCGTCAGGCTATAACTTGCGCTGGGTATGTTAGGCATGTCTGAATTATAAACGTCTCACGCAAAGGCGCAAAGGCGCGAAGAAAGCAATTAAGCTCTTCTTCGCGCCTTTGCGCCTTTGCGTGAGACGTTCTTTCTCTACTGCGGAACGTAAGCGGAGAGCGCTGGCCGGTCGCCGCTCTGTCCCCACGGGGTGCCGATGAGCGCGCCGTTGGATGAGCGACGGACGTACCACTGCCCTGTGCTCGGGCGGAAGACGCCCACGTCATACTTGCCGTCGGCTTCGAAATCGCCAGCCGCCGGGATGTCGCCGCTCTGTCCCCACTGGATGGAATCGAAAGCGGTGTTGTTGGTCGTGCTCCGGAGGATGTACCACGTGCCGTTCGAGGGTCGCCAGACGGCTATGTCCAGCTTGCTGTCGGCATCGTAGTAGCCCTGCACGAGCTTGTCGCCGCTGACTCCCCACTGCACGCTGAGCAGCGAGCCGTTCGTCGTGCGGAAGATGTACCAGACGTTATTGCTCGGACGAAAGACTGCGAGATCGGTCTTGCCGTCGCCGTCGTAATCGCCGGGCACGACCATGTCGCCGCTCGCACCGAAGGGCTGCGCGATGACTCCGCCGTCAGAGCTGCGCAGCACATACCAGGTGCCGGTCGAGGGACGCCAGACCGCGACATCCGTCTTCGCGTCGCCATCGTAATCGCCCGGCACAGGCACATCGCCGGCTGCGCCCCACGGGATGCGCGTGAAGCTCTGCGCGGAGCCCTGCGAGATATACCAGGCTCCCTCGGAGCCGCGAAAGACAGCGATCTCGGAGATGCCGTCGCCGTTGTAATCGCCGGGGACGGGCGCGTCCGTCGCAAGCCCGAAGAGCTGCTGCGAGTTGGTTCCGCTCGCGCCGTTGAGGATGAACCACTTGCCGTTACCGTTGCCGTCGCCGTTGGGTCTGTAGATGGCATAGTCCGTCTTGCCGTCGCCGTCCAGGTCGAACGGCCTGACGGCGTAACGCAGAGCCTGATCGACGGCCGAGCGGATGTCCAGACGACCGTAGCCGAAGAGGTTGTTCGGCAGGATGCCGGTCGTGCTGCTGCAACTGGCCGTGCTGAGATGCACGCTCGCGTTGTCAAGCAGGACTTCCGTCTGGGCGATCTTGTTGGTCAGTCCGGGCTGCGCAGACCAGAGCAGCGCAATCGAACCGGCGACGTGCGGCGTCGCCATCGAAGTGCCGGACGCTGTGGTGTAGGCTGTGATGCTGCTGTTGGTCGCGGAGCGCGTGCTGGTTCCGGGCGCGGAGATGTCCGGCTTGGGACGACCGCTGCCGTCAACCGTGACCGGGCCGCGGCTGCTGAAAGAGGCCAGAGTGTCCGTGCCGGTGGTCAGTGCGCCGACCGTATAAGAGGCGTCGTAAATCCCCGGCGGGTCGGTGACGGTCGAGCAGGCCGAGCCGGAATTGCCCGCCGCGACGACCATCATGATGCCGGCCGCGCGCTGCGCTTCGACGCCCGCCTGCAAGGTTCCGGGCGAGCAGCCTTCCGAGGTAGGACAGCTCCAGGAGTTGGTCGTCAGGTCCGGAGCCATCGCCGGATTGCCCTGCGCGGGCGTGCCGCCGACCGGATACGGAGCGAGAAAGAACTCGAAGCACTCCATATAAGAGGCGGGCGTGCCGACGCCCTGATTCATGTTGCGGCAGCCGATCCATTTGGCTCCCGGAGCCATGCCGATCTGGTTCCCTGCGCCGTCATCTCCGATGGCAGTGCCCATCGTGTGCGTGCCGTGAAAATTGTCGTCGCAGGGCACAACCGAATTGGCTCCGCAGGTGCCGCCGCCCGTGTGGACGCTGTCGTGCCAGTTAAAGTCGTGGTTGGCCGTCGCGCCGTTCCACCCGCGATAGTGGTTCTTGAGCGCGTTGTGATCCCAGCGATAGCCTGTGTCCGCGCCGCCGACGACGATGCCCTGTCCGTTAAAGCCCTGCGCCCAGACCTCTGGCGCGCGCGTGTAGTTGATGCCGGGCTCGATGGCGTCCGGGCTCTCCGGTCGCTGCGGCGTATCGATCGCGGCCGTCGGCTCTGGCAGCTTATTCTGCACCGCCGGATTGCCTTCGATGCGCGCCACGTCGGAGCGCGAAGCCAGCTCCAGAGCGACGCTCTGATCCGCCTTCACCCAGATCATGTTGACGATGTAGAAGGAGCGATATTCGATGCCGCGCTCCTTGAGCAACTGGATGATCGGCCCCTGCGTCGCCTGCGCCTTGTTCCACAGCGCGTTGCGCACATAGCTGCCCTTCTCCACCTTGCTTCTGAGCCCGGACGCGCGGCTCAGATCAGCCTGATCGTTCAGGACAACCAGGAACTCTGCCTGTGCGCCGCCAGCCGTGCGCTCCATGACCCAGGGGGCAATCTTGTTCATCGCAGCCGTGCGCGCGTCCTGTTGCGACATATAGCCGTGCGCGCTCGTCAGAGCCAGAATCGCAATCGCTAAGACCGTCATCACACAAGCTGAACGGAAAGCAGTTTTCATAGCTACAGATATTCCTCTTAAAAAGTTAAGCGCCACTTGACCGGCGCGGAAACTGAGATGTCGGAGGGGCACAAAATGCAGGTTCACACGAACGACTGGCCCGGCTCCAGCACCGGGCAGGGGGAAAGATAAGCTGCTTTTGATAGAGAGTCAAACGCCGGGCGCGGCTCTGGCAGATTGCAAAGAACTGCCGTGCGTATGTGCAGCTTGCGATGGCAGAGAGCTGCTTTTCCGCCGGTTCTCTTCTGGCACGTTGATTGATAAAGGTCACAGTGGTTCGTCATCAAAAGCTTTGAAGGAGGATGTCATGAACACAGTCGTCATCACGTATCTGACCTATCTCGGCATCAGCATCGCGCTCACCATCTGGGTGGCTCAAACCCTGTCCAGGAACGGGCGCATCTTTCTCGTGGATGTCTTTCACGGCAACGAGGCGCTGGCCGACTCGGTCAATCATCTGCTCGTCGTCGGCTTTTATCTGATCAACTTCGGCTACGTCAGCCTCGCGCTCAAGCTCAGCGAAAATCTGGAAACCGCGCGCGAAGGCATCGAGGCCCTCTCGTGGAAAGTCGGTCTCGTCCTCGTCGTGCTCGGCGGCATGCACTTCTTCAATCTCTTCGTCTTCAGCCGCATTCGCCGCCGCACGCACTTCGGCCGGTTCAACCCGATGGACGACCTGAGCGAAAGCAAGAGCTTCCGCGCGGAGTAAGAGACTTCGTTCTCTTTGCGCCTTTGCGGGAGAAATAGTTTCCCGCAAAGACGCAAAGAAAAGCCTCAGCACTTTTTACTCTTCATCGTCTTCTGAAGAATCTCGACAATTTGCCTGAGCGTCGCGGGGTCTGCGCCGTTCTCGCGCGCCAGCTCGACGGAGCGGAGGCCGAGGAGCGCGTATGCCTGGAGAGCTTCGCCGGTCTGCGCGTTATGCAAGGCGGCGAGGTGTTTGTTGACCGTCGAGAGGTCTGCGCGCGCGTAGGTTCCGGTCAGCGCGCGTGCGGGCGCGTGGCGCGAAAGGTTTTCGAGCGTGCTCGCCAGCAGCGGCAGCAGGGCCGCGCGCGCACGCTCCTTTGATAAACCGCAATGGTCGAGCAGCTCTGTGGCGAGGTCGAAGAGCGCGACCGTGTGGCCGGAGGTCATCACCGCCGCCGCATGATAAAGGGCTTTATCTTTCGTGCGAATGGAAAAGCTCCGGCCGCCGAGCGCGCGCACGAGCCTGCGCGCCAAGCTGACGGCGCGCGGCTCTCCTTCGATGCAGAAGTGCGCGCGGCTCAGGCTCTCTGCGCCCGCGCGCGCGTCGCTCACGGAGATGAGCGGATGCATCGAGCCCGTCTGAAACCCCTTCTCGCGCAGGGCGCGCAGAACCTCTGACGAGAGCGCGCCGCTCGCGTGCAGCGCGACGCCACCGCTCCAACCCAAACTGGCCGCGAGCCGTGCCGCCGTCGCTTCAATCGCATCGTCCGGCGTCGTGATGAAAATGAGACTGGACGGCTTGATGGACGGCTTGAGATGTGAAAGCTGCGCGAGTGAGAGGGCTTCTGTGTCTGCTTCGAGCAGACGAGCAGCACGCCGGGCATGACTGATGCGGCGCGAGACGATGGCACGAATCTCAAACCCTTTAGCGGAGAGCGCCAGCGCCAGCGCCGAGCCGAGACGCCCGGCCCCGATGATGGAAAGGCTCAGCGCGCCCGGTCGGTCAGCCCTGCGCGCCATCACCGTCGCTTTCACCGACGACCTCGACGAGCGCCGGATGATCCGGCAGGTCGTCGAGCCATTGATTGAGGCGCGCCCGCAGCTCGTCGCGCGTGAGCAAACCGTATTCGCCCACCGGCAGCTCGACGCGCACGGGCGGCGGCGTCGCCATGCGTTGCAGTGCCTGCTCGATGAGCTGCACGTCGGCGCGCGTGAAATACGTGTGCTCCGTGCCGCGCGCGAAGGCTCCGGACAGCGTGCGCGCGCGCGCCGCAACGTCCGCGTCCTCCTCCTTGCGCGCGATGGCGTCGAGCGCGATCGCGAGCGGCGTGCTCATCAATGAGAGCGTGTGATGATAGGCGTGACGGCCGTGCTCCAGGAGTTGCTGTAGCTCCTGCGGCAGACCTGCGACGCTGCCCGCGCGCGCGAGGCGGAAAGCGCAGACGCAGGCCGCGCGCTCGGTCAGGAGCTGCCGCACGTTGAGGTCGCAGAAAGAGCGGCGCGCCTCGGTCAACACTTCGACGGCCTGCTCCCAGTGCTGCCGGTTGATGATCGAAAGCTCTGCCAGAGCCTCGAACTCGCGCCACTCCGCGCCGCGCGTCAGAGTGTCGAGCGCGCGACGGTTGGAGTTCGCGCCGACCACTTCGGCATGCATCGTCGCGTAGTGCTCGCTGTAACGCGCATGAAACTCGCGCCACAAAATATCGAACCGGCGATTGGACTCGCGCTCGAAGAGGCTCTGCGTCTCTTCGATCAGCGTCAGCAGCTCGCGCCGCGCGCTCTCGATCTCGTCCACGGTCGTCGGCTCGGCCATCGCCAGATATTCGCGCACGTGTTCTCTGGCCGAGAGCCCGGCGATGAAGTTGGTGAGCTGCGCGAGCTGTTCCGTGTTGCGCGCGAACTGTTCGGGCGCATCGCCGAAGGCGTCGGCCACACGCTGCAAGCCCTCTTCGAGCGAGATGATGTCGGCCAGCGCGGCCTCGACCGCATCGGCCGCCGCGCCGAAGCTCTTGCGCACGCCCGCCGCCAGCTTCCAGGTCCGCGTCGTGAGCCCTGCGTCCGAGAGCGCGTCGAAATTCTCCAGCAGACGTTTCTCGCGCCAGGCTTCGAGCCATTCGGCGAGAGCCGCGCGCACGCTCTCTCGCGCCGCAGGCTCTGCAATCGAGCTGAGGTCCGGTTGATAGGTCAGCCGCCGCGCCCACTCGGTCAGCTCTTCCGCGCCGTGCAGCAGCGTGGCCGCGCGCGCGATGCCCGCGATCTCGTCCCAACGCAGCTTGAGGTCGAGCGTGCGCCGCCCGATGCGGTCGCCGCTGTCGGTCACAAGCTCTATCCGTCGCTGCGCGACCAGCGCGGCTAAGATCAAGCGCTGCGCTTCGCCGAGCAGCCCGTACGGCTCGCCACGCAGCTTGTGATGAATCTCTTCGAGCGGCACGACCTCGCCGTCCGCCTTGTCCGTCAGGGCGAGCACGTCGCGCACCCACGCGCGATTCAAAATCTGATCGCCCGCTTCGAGCGCATAGACTTCGCCGCGCTGCGAGACGAGGCCGAGCGGTGCGGCGAAGAGCCGCGCCAGCTCCTGCACGCTGGCGGAGCCCTGATTGGCACCGCCGAAGAGGCCGCTCACCAAACGCGTGACTTCAGTTTCGCCGAGCGGCTCTGTGAAGACAGGATGCTCAGGGTAGCGCGCGGCGAACATCTCAGAGAACATGCGCCCCAGCGTCTCCGCGAGGGTCTGGGCCGCGCGCGCTTCGTCCGTGAAGCGGTGACGGATGTCGCCCGTGACGAGCAGGCCGTCGTCCATGTAGATGCGCGTCCAGATGCGTTCGATGAGCGCCGTGTGCGTGCGCTCTGCGACGCGCGCCGTCTCGCCGAACTCCAGCATCAGCGCCGTGTTCGTGCGCAGGACGTAGAGACGATGCAGAGCCTCTTTCTCTTCGGCCGTCAGCGCGGCCGGAGACCAGACCGCGAACGGAGACCAGGCGCCGTTGCCGTTCTCCGTCGGCGCTTCATCAGCCGACGCAAGATCATCCGCGGCGAGGCGCGGCGCGAGCATCACGATCTCCCAATCGTTCGCGTCCATGTCCCGCGCCGACTGCGTGCGCATCGAGAGCGGCGCGTATCCCTCTTCGAGCGCCTGCCAGACGAGGCGACCGCGCCGCGCCATGCCGCGCCACATCAGCAGCAGCTCCGCGTCTTCGGCTCCGCGCGCGCCGCCGCCCGTGTCCGTAAACGGCCAGTCCTCGAAACGCGCGCGCGGGATGACGCGCAGCAGGTCGTTCGTCGCTTCGTCATCCACAGCCTTTGAGGCTGCGGCGAGCGAAGCGTCGAATCCGGCCGAAGCCTTGATGTCGAAGCGATAGCGGATCTCGCCCACGTCTTCGATCTGGCCGAGCGCGTCGGCCGGCGCGGCTTCGGCGAACCGCTGGAGCATCTCGCGCACGCGCTCGACGGCCGCCTCCGGCGTCTTCTCGTCGTAGAGCAGGAGCCCCGCCGCCAGCTCGCGCGCCGTCGCGCCGCGCCCGTCGAGCGAGAGAATAAAGAGCCCCTTGAGCACGAGCTTGGCCTGCAGGCGCTGCATGATCGGAACCTGCGCGATGGCGTTCGTCGCCAGACCGTCATAGACCGCCGCCGCCTCCTTTAAATCCTCAGCCTTGCGCAGCTCGTATTCCGCCCGGTCGAAGACTTCATCCAGACCGATCAGCGAGAGCGCCGGACGATTGGTCGCGCGCGCGGCAGCCGTCGCGGCAAACGGCAGAAAGGCGAAGGTCGGAGCGTAGAGACGCACCGCCGGCGTGACATCCGCGACCAGCGGATGCACCGGATAGATGGCTGCAAAACGCGGCTCGCTCCAGTTAAAAGCGGGGACGGACTTGCGCAGGAAAGTGTAGAGGTCGTGCAGCGCCGCGCGACCGTGCGCGTCCTTCTGAAAGAGATGCAGGTCTGCGACGCGATAGAGATGTTCGGGGTCTAAATAATCTATCTGGAACGAGCCGGCGAGCGCGACGTTCGCGCCGTCCGCGCCCTCTATGTCGTCGTCCAGCGCGAGCGCGATAAAGACGTTGACCTCCGAGGTGGCGGCGGCCAGCGCGCTCAGGATGGGGCCGTCGTCACGCTGGACGCGCATCTGGCGACCGAAAGAGGTATCGATGATGACGACGAGCGGCACGTCCACGGCGCGCGAGGCCGCGACGGCGAGTATCGCCGCGGGATCCTGCATCCACTCCGACTCGTGGCCGCCGAAGCTGGCGACCATCGCGTCGCGCAACTCATCGATCAGGGAAGGGCGCGTGCCCCTCTCGACGCGCACGACGACGTACCGGCGATTGAGCAGGCGGCGGGCGCTCGTCGCAACGTGCGCGTCCGCAACCGTCGAGCGCAGATCCGGCAACGCGACCAGCGCCCCAAAGGCCGCTAAAGCATGGCTCTTACCGACGCCGCGCAAGCCCGCCAGCGCACGCGCCGCTCCGCGATGGCGCGGCAGGTCCGCAAGCGCGTCGAGCCAGCGTGCGATCAGGTCCGAGGTGGCGTCCGTAAAATGGTATGCGGCCAGCGCGCGCGCCGGGTCTGCTCCATAATTCTGGACTTCCTCGAAGGCCTGCGGCTCAATAAAGTCCTTGATCTTATCCTGAGCGCGTTTCATCCGGGCATCTGAAAAAAAAGTTGTGGGAGGGGGCGGCTGAGCTACGAGGCTCGTCCGATTTTGACTGTAGCACGCGGGCCGCGCGCGGCGCAATATCTATCATTTGTGCCCTCATGCTGCTATAATGCGTGCTCAGAAGAGAGCCCCCTTATCGATCAGTCGGCAGAGGAACGGAAAAGGCCATTGGAGGCCGGAGGCGGTCGGCGCAACCTGCGACGAGAGCCCTGCATCCAAGTCAGGCTGGCGTGCAAGTAAGCAGTCCTTGAGATCTGAGCCCGGTTTCCTGAAGAGCGAGCGGCGCGCCGATACCCCTTACACTTGAAACTTAAAATCTTAACGGTTCGCAAAAGCTTTTTGGAGGCATTCGCCATGAGTAGTCGCTTCACTCGTAACGCCACCGCCCTCGCGCTCGCCGGCTCGCTGTGGCTGAGCGCCATCGCCGCCGCCGCACAGCAGCCCGCGCCGCAACAGAGCGCCCCGCAGAAGTCCGAACAGAAGAAAGAGGCTCAGGACAAGAAACAGGAGACTAAGGCGCAGCCGGTCCAGACCAGCAAAAAGCCGCTCAGCACGGACGAAGACCCGGCCATGATCGGCAAGCGCAAGATCAACAGCGGCCTCTTCGCCAAGCTCGCCGGAGGCACCGATAGCGAGATCAAGCAGGGTCGCGCCATCGCAGCCGAAATTGATAAGCAGGTCAAGTTCGTCGACGATCCGGTCGTGACCGAATACGTCAACCGCGTCGGCCAGAATATCGTCCTCCACTCGGATGCCAAGATTCCTTTCACGATCCGCGTCGTGGACACGGACGAGGTCAACGCGTTCGCGCTGCCGGGCGGTTTCTTCTACGTCAATCGCGGGCTCATTCTCGCGGCCGACAACGAGGCGGAGCTGGCTGGAGTGATGGCGCACGAGATCGCGCACGTCGCCGCGCGCCACGCGATGGAGAATCAGGCCAAGGCCAACGCGCTGCAACTGGGCGCGCTCGCGGGCTCGATCTTCCTCGGCGGCATTCCGGGAATGATCTTCCAGAACACGGCCGGGCTCGGCCTGCTGGCGGCCTTTATGAAGTTCAGCCGGAACGCGGAATCCGAGGCCGACCGGCTCGGCGTGCAGTATCTCTACGCCGCCGGGTACGACCCGAACGCGATGGCGACGATGTTTGAAAAGCTTTCGTCCAAGAGCAAGAAGAAGCCCGGCATGATCTCGAAGGCATTCTCCACGCACCCGCAGCCGCCGGATCGCCGTCAGGCTTCGCTCGAACTGGTAGCGCGTTTCCCGGAGCGAGAGGAATACGTCATCAGCACTTCGGAATTCCAGCGCGTCAAGTCGCGCCTGATGCGGCTCTCGAACGCGCGCATCTCGACGGCCGGAGACATCTCCAGCGATGATGATAACGGCGCGCCAGACCGTCCGACGCTCAAGCGACGACAAGCGCCGACGGACGACCCGGCCGCGACGCCGTCCGAGTCGAAGCCCGCCGACCCGCCGAAGCTCAAACGCAACGACGGCTCGCAGACTTCGCAGCCGACGCCGGACACGACCACGACGACCCCGTAAACCGAGCCTGAAAACCGATTTACCAGGCCGGGGAGGCTCTCCAAATCCTTACTTGAAGGCAGGAGAGCCTCCCTTTCTCTGTGTCAGCGCAGCAGATAAGCCCGCCTCAGCTTGACAATTTTCTGAGCATTTCGTTATTCTAGCCGTTCGCGTTTTGGACGCTTTATTCAGAGAGAGTTATCTATGTCAACATACTTTCCCAGCGGCACGAAGCTCGCTGACAATCGCAAGTGGTACGTCGTGGATGCGGCGGGGCAGACCGTCGGAAGGCTCGCCACGGAAGTGGCGCGCATTCTCTCCGGCAAGAACAATCCGCAGTGGACGCCGTTCATAGACATGGGCGATCACGTCATCGTGATCAACGCCCGGAAGGCCGTCTTCAAGGGCTCCAAGGCGGAGCAGAAGGTCTATCGCCATCACACGCTCTATCCGGGCGGGCTGCGCGAGGTCTCCGTTCAGGAGCAGTTCGCCAAGCACCCGGAGCGGATCATCGAGTCGGCGGTCAAGGGGATGCTCCCCAAGAACAAGCTCGGCAAGGCGATGGCGAAGAAACTCAAGGTTTACGCCGACGCAGATCACCCGCACACGGCGCAGAAACCCCAGGCGCTCGACATCCCCACTTCAAACAAAGCATAAACAACCTGAGCTAAAGATTTTTGAAGGAATAAGACTGTGGCTGAGATTCAATATTACGGAACGGGGCGGCGCAAGACTTCGACGGCGCGCGTCTACCTGCGACCCGGCAGCGGCGACGTGCAGGTCAACAAAAAAGCGTTCGAGCAGTATTTCCCGAACGAGACGCTGCGCATGATTATTCGCCAGCCGTTGCAGTTGACCGAGACGGCCAGCAAGTTTGACATCTACGTCAACGTCGCCGGCGGCGGCCCGGCCGGACAGGCCGGAGCCATTCGTCACGGCATCACGCGCGCGCTGATGGAATTCAACGCCGACCTCCGGCGCACGCTCAAGCAGGCCGGGCTTGTCACCCGCGATCCGCGCATCAAAGAGCGCAAGAAGTA
Source organism: Acidobacteriota bacterium (assembly GCA_019247865.1). Classification (GTDB taxonomy): domain Bacteria; phylum Acidobacteriota; class Blastocatellia; order Pyrinomonadales; family Pyrinomonadaceae; genus JACMLC01. Next base: position 161 of record JAFBAJ010000677.1, on the reverse strand, counting down.
CGGACAGAAGGGCGCGCGCAAGCGCTTCCAGTTCTCGAAACGTTAATCTCGATCTCGAGGTTAATAAAACCATTGCCGGCGCACCGTTTGGTTGCTTCTGTCGAAAGAAGAAGCCTGTGGGCGGCGGCGAGTACATAAACCAACACTTGTAAAGGAGACTT
>JAFBAJ010000632.1 GCA_019247865.1 Acidobacteriota bacterium | reverse complement strand
ACAGGATCGAGATGGCTTTACGCGCGCTCGACGTGATAGACTCCGCGCTCAAAATTTATCCGGACGAAGCGGAGCTGCACAGTTCCGCGAACGCGATCCGCGAGTACATCGCTTCGGTCAAGGTCGCGCACTGGGTCGAGCTGGCCGAACGCGCGGCCTTCAAAGGCCACTATCGCCGCGCCATAGACCGTTACCGGGACGCCCTCTTTTATCTCTCGCGCGAGCAGATGGCGGAGGCCGCACGCGAAGAGACTGCGGAGCGCCTCTCGCGCGAGATCGAGCTGCTGCGCGCGCGCCTGAAGGTGCAACGGCCCGCCCGGACGAAAGCATCTGAGCCGCCGACGGAGAACGAAAGGAACGAGTGGAGTGATTAGCCAGCGTTGTCGCAAATGTAAGAGCCATCGTATCCGGCGCGGTTATCGGAGAACGCCGCTCATCCTGCGCATGCTCGGCATCCACGAGCTGCTGTGCGACAACTGCAACCTGCTCTTTACGGGCTTCGCCATCCCCTGGACGGTCTCGTCTCGCCGCAACCGGAAGAAGGGCGGCAGGCTCGCGCCGCACGAGAACAAGGCGTCCAGATGAAGGAGCCCGGCGCAGGGCACACTTCAAACAGCTTAGCTCTCATCCATCCCTGAAATTCTGAATTCACACGAGGTCGCCGGAAGTAAATCGCACATGAGAATCGCCGTTCTGCTTTGCCTGCTCTTTGCGCTCTCTCCGGCCACCTCCAGTGCACAGGAGCCCGCCGCGACCCCTCCCGCAGAGGCCGCGCCGACTGCCACTCCAACTCCGACGCCGATTCCGACTCCAACTCCAACTCCAACTCCGACTCCGACTCCGACTCCGACTCCAACTCCGACCGAGTCTCCTGTTGCCACTCCGACGCCGACTCCTGAAACGACGCCGACGCCTGCCAAGACTCCGACACCGACTTCCGTCGAGACCGCGCCGGAGGTCAGGGCGTATCGGATCAACACCGGCGACACGCTGGATGTCATCGTGGCGCGGCGGCCGGAGCTGAGCTGGCGCGGGCAGGTCACGAGCGGCGGCGAGATTCCCGCGCTCCCGTATCTCAGGAGTCCGATTCGCGCGCTCTGTCGCACGGAGCAGGAGCTGGCGGCGGACATCGCACGGGCTTACGCCGAGCTCATCAAAAATCCTTCGATCACCGTCCGCGTCGTCGAACGGACGAGCCGCCCGGCGATCCTCTTCGGCGCTGTGCGCACGCCGCAGCGCTTTCAGCTCCAGCGCGAAGTGAGTCTCAACGAGCTGCTCTTCCTCTCCGGCGGCGTGACAGACCGCGCGAGCGGCGACATACAGATCTTCACGCCCGAAGCGCTCTCGTGCCCGGACTCATCCACGGAAGGCGCGACAGACGAGACGCAGAGCCCGCTCAAAGTCATCAAGCTCGTAGACCTCATGGCCGGGAAGGAGGGCACCAATCCGCTCATCCATCCGGGCGACATCGTGACCGTGATGGTTGCTTTGCCGGTCTACCTGACGGGCGGCGTCGTCTCGCCGCAGGGCATCAACTACCGCGAGCAACTGACGCTCGCGCGCGCCATCGCCACCGTCGGCGGTCTGAGCAGCAATGCCCGCGGGAGCGAGATACGCATCTACCGCCGCCAGGAGAAACTGACCGAGCCGGAGATCATCAAGGCCGATTACAACGCCATCCGGAACCAGAAGCAGCGGGACATTCCGCTCAAGGCCTACGACATCGTAGAAGTCCCGCAGTCCGCCTTCACCGGCGGCCGCCGCACCTGGCAATCCGCCGCGCAGGAGATCATCACCGACGAGAAACTCTCCGGCGCGCTCCCTCTGAGGGTAGTTAACTAAACAGAAAGACATTTCACGCAAAGGCGCAAAGCCGCAAAGAAAAGCTTCATGGTTTTCCTTTGCGTCTTTGCGCCTTTGCGTGAAACTGTCTTCCTCTCCGTTGGCTGTTCGGCCGCGCCCTGTGCTAAATTGTGTCGTTTCTATGGGCACTGATTTTTTGAGGAGAGAAGAGATATGGTGAGGAAACAGGGAGGCTTGAGTCATCGTCAGAAGACGTGGCTCTGGATTTTGATTTCGGCGGCGGTCGTGATCGCGCTGATGTACTGGGAACAGATCGCGCTCCTGTACGTGCTGGGGACGCTGGCCGTGACGTGGCTGCTCATCGTCGTGGCGATGGCCGATCTGCATGACGCGCGCAGGTCAACGGCTCCGGCCGTCGGCGCGGGCGATGACGCGGCGGCCATCGGCAGCAACATCAGCGATGCGCAGGCCGCGCCCAAAACGACCTTCGGCGCGCGCCCCAGCAGCAAGAAGCGTCGCTCGTAACCTTTGTGGATCAAAAGCGGAAGAATCATCTCTGCCGCGCCCCTTTTATGTGTTAAGATGCGGGGCACGCCGCGCGTTGCAGCGGCCCTGAAACCCGTCTCCCCCGAATGGCATCCAGGTGCTGGCTTTGGAGCTTCCGCTCCAAAGCGTTCTGAGAAAAAAGTGATGCGTCGTCCGTTAGTGATGCTGATGTTGCTGGCCTCTCTGATTTGGTCTGCGGCACCCGTGCGCCCGTACGCATTGCAATTCACGGACTCTTCCGGGCGGGCGCAGATCAAGTGGCCGACGCACACCATCACCCTCGCGTTCTCCAGCTCGCTCAGCGCGCCTCCGTCCAATATCAAGTCCGGCAGCGATGTCATCGGCGCTTTGCGTCGCGCGCTCGCCAGTTGGTCCGAAGCCGCAGACATAGAGTTCGTCGAGACCACTTCCAAAGAGCAGTCCATCAGCGCGGCCGGGACGAGCGGCGACGGCATCTCTTTGATCAGCATCGCGGCGACGCCCGAAAACATCGCGCCCTTCGTCGGCGCGGCGAGCGAGATGTCCGGGCGCACGCGCGTCTTCTACAACCGTTCGGGCAACATCACCGAAGCGGACATCGTGCTCAATCCGTACCAGCAATTCTCGACGGACGGCACGCCCGGCACGTACGACCTGGAAGCGACCTTCACGCACGAGCTGGGACACCTGCTGGGGCTTGAGCATTCGAGCGCGGTCGGCGCGACGATGCAGCCGCGACAGGGCAGGAACGGCATCTACAGTCTTCCGGCCATCACGCCGCGCACGCTCTCGCAGGATGACCTAGCGGGCGTGCGCGCCATCTACGGCATGCGGCCTGAGGAGGCGCGTGCGCGCGGCTCCGTGACGGGAACGATCACCAATCACGCGGGCTCGCCGGTCTTCGGCGCGAGCGTCTGGGCCGAAGAGGCCGCGACCGGACGGCTCGCGGCGAGCAGCATCACGCTCTCGAACGGAAACTATCAGCTCGAAAATCTGTCGCCCGGAAAATATTATCTCAAGGTCGAAGCGCTGGACGGGCCTGTGCTGGTGGCGGAGATCGCTTCGCAGCGCGGAGCCTACGCCGGGCTTGCGACGGCCAACTCCGGCTCGTTCCGCACGGAAGAGCTCGGAGAGCTCAACGTCACGGCAGAGCGCACGGTGCGACGCAACGCGCAGCTCTCGGAAAAGCCAGCGCAGCTCAACCCTGCGCTCATCGGTTTTAACGGGCAGCTCTCCACCATCGCCGTGCCGCTCACGCCCGGGCGCATCCACACCATCTACCTCGGCGGCGACGGCCTCAACCTGAAGCAGCTCGCAGAAGGTGCTGTCACCATCTCTTCGCCTTTCCTCAACGTCAACCCGTCGAGCATCACGCAGCAACAGTTCGGCGCGAACCTCTCCGTCATCAGCTTTGACGTGGCCGTCAGCGAGAACACCCCGGCGGGCGACTACAGCGTGCGCGTGCAATCCGCGACGGGCGAAGTCGCTTACGTCGTCGGCGGGCTGACGGTGGACGGGGCGAACGTCAATCCTTAACGGAATAATAATAATTCTTGATTGAGAGTTGAAAGTTTAGGGCAAGTTGTGCATAATCTGCTTGCGCCCGACTCCCCGTTGGGCGAAGTGGTCGCGTGGGGTGAGGACACGTGGCCTTAGGGTGGGGGTTGTGGGAGACCCCCGCCCGCTTTATTTTTAAAGTCGGATAAATCCATTCCACAAACATGGCTCAGCGTCCGCAGGCTGTTGACTTTCGCGGAAATCGTCTTACTATACGGCCGTAAGCGAATGTCACGAGTCAATCCCCTGATCAGAGAGACTTCTCAACTTCATTTGAGGTTAAGAGGCGATGCCGCGTGGCGTCGTTCTCCAAAGAGCCGCGGATGACCACAATACAGAAGCCCAAAACGGAAAGCAGTTTCAAGCGTTGGTTGTTTCAGGGGGTAAAAGAGGTTGAAGGCCCTCACGAAAAACCCGGAGAGCATCATCAGCATCCCTGGTGGAAGGTGATGTGCCTGACCGGCGTTGACTACTTCTCGACGCTCGGTTATCAGCCCGGCATCGCCTTTCTCGCCGCCGGAGCGCTCTCGCCCATCGCGACCTTCGTGCTGGTGCTCCTGACGCTCTTCGGCGCGCTTCCAATTTACAGCCGGGTCGCCGCCGAAAGCCCGCACGGGCAGGGCTCGATCTCGATGCTCGAAAGCCTGCTCTCGCGCTGGAAGGGCAAGCTCTTCGTGCTCGTCCTGCTGGGTTTCGTCGCCACCGATTTCATCATCACGATCACGCTCTCGGCGGCGGACGCCACCGCGCACGTCATCGAGAATCCGTTCGTCCAGCAGCACCTGCCTATTCTGGACCATCCGATCTACGTCACGCTCGCGCTGGTCGCGCTGCTCGGCGCGATCTTTCTCAAAGGCTTCAAGGAGGCGATCGGCATCGCCGTCCTGCTGGTCAGCGTGTACCTGCTGCTCAATCTGGTCGTCGTCTTCAGAGGCTTCTACGAGCTGGCGACACACCCGGGCCATCTGCCGGCGTGGAAGCAGGCGCTCTTTACACATCCGAGCGTGCACGGCAATCCGATGCTCATCATCGGCGTCTCGCTCCTGCTCTTTCCAAAGCTCGCGCTCGGCCTCTCCGGTTTCGAGACGGGCGTGGCCGTGATGCCGCTCGTACAGGGGCCGCACCGGATACGCAACACGCGCCTGATGCTGATGACGGCCGCGGCGATCATGAGCGTGCTGCTGATTTCGAGCAGCTTCATCACCTCCATGCTCATTCCGGCGGCGGAGTTCGGCGAGGGCGGCAAGGCGAACGGGCGCGCGCTGGCTTTCCTGGCTCATAACTATCTGGGCGAATGGTTCGGGACGTGTTATGACCTGAGCACGATCATGATTCTGTGGTTCGCTGGAGCCTCTGCGATGGCCGGGCTTTTGAACATCGTGCCGCGCTACCTGCCGCGTTACGGGATGGCTCCCGAATGGGCGCGCGCGACCAGACCGCTGACGCTGGTCTTTATGTGCATCGCCTTCGCGGTGACGGTCATCTTCAAGGCGGACGTGGACGCGCAGGGCGGAGCCTACGCGACGGGCGTGCTGGTTCTGATGAGTTCGGCGGCCATCGCCGTGACCATCTCTTCGTGGCGCTGCGGGCAGAAGATGCGCTGGGCTTTCCTGCTCATCTCTCTGGTCTTCGCCTACACGACGATTCAGAACGTGCACGAGCGCCCGGAGGGCATCAAGATCGCTTCGTTCTTCATCGGCGCGATCATCCTGACCTCGCTCATCTCGCGCGTCATGCGCACGACAGAGCTGCGCGTCGAGAAGGTCGAGCTCGACGAAGTGGCGCAGAAGTTTATCGAAGAGGTGAGCAAGCGCACGATCCGCATCGTCGCCAATCGTTGCGATAAGGGAGACCACGACGAGTACATGTTCAAGGAGCGCGAGAAGCGCGTGGACAATCACATCCCGACTTCCGACCCGGTGCTCTTTTTCGAGGTCGCGCCCGGCGACGCTTCAGAGTTTTCCGGCGTCCTGAAGATCAAGGGCGTGGATGTCAACGGCTTCCGCGTCCTCAGAACAGAGAGCCCTGCGGTGCCGAATGCCATCGCGGCCTTCATGCTCTACCTGCGCGACACGACGGGCAAGATCCCGCACGTCTATTTCGGCTGGAGCGAGGGCAATCCGCTGACCTACATGCTCCGCTACATCGCCTTCGGCGAGGGCGACACCGCGCCCGTCACGCACGAAGTCCTGCGACAGGCCGAAGACGACCCCGAACAACGTCCCTCGGTTCACGTCGGCGGATAAGAGCAGGCGCAGAGAGGCGAAAGAAATTTCAGCCCCGGAGGGGCGTCATAGCAGTAGCCCACGACGTTAGTCGTGGGAACAGCATTGATAAAATATTTGAGCCCCGGAGGGGCGGCATAAATCATATGCCGCCCCTCCGGGGCTCAACTTTTCTTACGCATGAAACCCGGGGCTTGCGCCCCGGGCTATTGATCTGACGCCCCTCCGGGGCTAAAGACAAGGACGAATTGAGAAAGGCATCGCAAGCGACAGGCGTGCGTTAAGGGGCGCGCCTGTCTGCTTGAGGTGAATTGAAGGCGGAAAGAGTTTAGCCGTTGCCGTCTTCCGTCCGGCCGGCGAGAAAACAGGAGCGACAATAGACTGGGCGACCCTGCGAGGGGTAGAAGGGAACTGTGGTCTGTTGACCGCACTGGGCACACTGCACCGAGACCTCTATCCGCTGGCGTACGCCGGAAGCCTGCGCCGCCGCGATCGCCGCCAGGCGCTCGTTCTTGGCCTGCTTGCACGGCTTGCAGCGCTTGGGCTCATTCTTCAGACCTTTGTCGTGAAAGAAAACCTGCTCGCCGCCGGTCCAGATAAAATCCTCCCCGCAGTCAACGCACTTGATCGTGCGATCCTCGAACTCCATCTCCGAATGGCTCCACTGTCCGTTCGACGGACTCGTTATTTCAGTTTGTGACATGATGATTTCCCCCACCGATGTGCGATGCCACGCCGAGCATACGAGAGGAAGATCACTCGACGCTTATTGTAGTGCAATTCCTGCCTGCGAGCGAGGGGCATTGCGAACGTCTCGCTGTGCTCAGCGAACGCGGCCCTGTCAGGTTGGCTCTCAAAAAAAGCCGAAGCGACGTTCTGGCTCTTGCAAAGTATAGCTATCACGAAATTGTGTCAAGGTCTAAAACTCATCGCACGCACAATCGCGGGCTCGATTAAGAATATTTTCCACGAAAAAAAGTTTCAGGCAAAAGGCGACGGTGATGCACAGAAAGCGATGGAATGCCTCTCCTTTGCGCCTTTGCGTGAAAGCGTTTAAAGTCATCGGCATGAAGATTCTCGTCATCGGCTCAGGCGGACGCGAGCACGCCATCTCGTGGGCGCTCGCGAGGTCTGCGCGTCCGGATCTCAAGCTCTTCTGCGCGCCCGGCAATGCCGGCATCGCGCAGCTCGCGGAGCCCGTCGCCATCAGCGCGACGGACATCGAGGCCCTCGCGGATTACGCCTCCGAGCGCGCCATCGACCTCACGGTCGTCGGCGGCGAAGCTCCGCTCGCGCTCGGCATCGTGGACCTCTTCGAGTCGCGCGGCCTGCGCATCACGGGCGCGAGGCGCGAGGCCGCACGGCTCGAATCGAGCAAGTCCTTCGCGAAGGACTTTATGGCGCGGCACAAGATTCCGACCGCGCGCTATCGCGTCGCCGTCTCGGCGGATGAAGCACACGACATCCTGCGCAGCGGCGAGTTCGGCGCGGAAGACTCTTCGGTCGTCGTCAAGGCCGACGGCCTCGCGGGCGGCAAGGGCGTCGTCGTCGCGCGCACGCGCCGTGAGGCCGAAGAGGCGATTGATGACCTGATGCTCTCAGGCGCGCTCGGAGTTGATGCCGCGAGCCGCGTCGTCATCGAAGAGGCGCTTGAAGGCAGGGAAGCCTCTTTGCTGCTCTTCGCGGACGGCAGGGATTACGCCCTCATGCCGCCCGCGCGCGACCACAAGCGCGTCGGCGAAAACGACACCGGCCCCAACACAGGGGGCATGGGCGTCGTCACGGATGCGGACGTGTTGGACGAAGAGACTCTGAGACGCGCCGTGCGCGAGGTGGTCGAACCGACGCTCGAAGGCGCGCGCGCAGACGGTTTCGAGTTTCGCGGCATCCTCTTCGTCGGCCTCATGCTGACCGAGGACGGCCCGCGCGTGCTCGAATACAACGTGCGCTTCGGCGACCCGGAGACGCAGGCCATCCTCGTCCGCCTGCAATCAGACCTCGTGGATATTTTTTCAGCGACGACGCGCGGGACGCTCTCCCAAACTCCTGTCAGGTGGAGCGAGGAGGCTTCGGCCTGCGTCGTGCTGGCCGCGCGCGGCTATCCTGCGCGAGCGGAGACGGGCGCGCGGATCGAGGGCTTGGAGCGCGCCGCGTTGCGCGAAGGCGTACAAGTCTTTCACGCCGGAACCGCGCGCGGCTCGAACGGCGAATGGCTCACGGCGGGCGGGCGCGTGCTGGGCGTCACGGCGACCGGCCAAAATCTAGACCGGGCCCTCGCGCGCTGCTATGATGCGGTCGGCGAGATCAAATGGGACGGCATGCACTACCGGCGCGACATCGGAAAAGTCCGGGGCCAGGGGCCGGTGGTCAGTGGTCAGTAACAGCAGAGAATGGAGCTTGTGGTGCCGCGTTCCTGACCACAGATCACTGACCCCTGACTACTGTTTCTGCTATACTCACGGCAGAAAGTCTCCTCTTGAAAGTGCAACCGAGCGCGGGTCTGCGACGTACAATCAGAGATGTGCGCGGGAGACTTGAGGCAAACGAGGGTTTGTCGGCTCGTCCAGAGTGATAAGCGCCCTTTAATTTGACGGCTGGAGGAATGAGAAGAGATGGGATTGTGGAGCAGAATCAAGCGTTCGATGCGCGCGCTCTTTGGCGGCATCGTGGAAAAGACTGAAGACCCGGAGCTCATACTTCAGCAGACCATCCGCGACATGCGCGACCGCGTGCCGGAGCTGAACAACTCGGTCGCGCAGGTGA
>JAFBAJ010000288.1 GCA_019247865.1 Acidobacteriota bacterium | reverse complement strand
AGCCGTTCGCCGTCTGCGCGCAGCAAACCAATTCCAAACGATACGAGAGCCGTCTGCGCGGCTTTGAAGAGTTCGTCCGCCAGCAGATGTTGAAGGACAAGATTCCGGGCCTGACCATCGGCTTTCGCAAGGGCACAGAGAGCTGGGTCAAGGGGTTCGGTTATGCAGACCTTGAAAACAGAGTTCCGGCGAGCGCCGAATCCGCTTATCGTTTAGCTTCGGTCACGAAGACGATGACGGGCGCGGCCATCGTGCAGCTCGCCGAAAGAGGCAAGCTCGACCTCGACGCGGAGATTCAAACCTATGTGCCCGACTATCCCAAGCAGAAATGGCCGGTCACGGTGCGACAACTGCTGGTGCATCTGGGCGGCGGGCAGACCGGCTCCGGCATCGGGCCGGAGTACGTCACGCCGCGCGAAGTCGTCGCGCGCATCAGTAAATTTCCGATCAAAAACGAGCCGGGCGTGAAGTTCGATTACCAGACCAGCGGCTACAACCTGCTCGGCGCGGCAATCGAAAATGTTTCGGGGAAATCTTTCGGCGACTATCTGCGCGACAACTTCTGGACGCCGCTCGGCATGAAGGAGACGCGGATGGATAACGTGCGCGAGCTGATACCGAATCGCGTGCACGGCTACGAAGTGGTGAGCGGCGAAGTGAAGAACGCTCCGTTCCTGGATGTCAGCTCGCGCTTTGGCGGAGGCGGCGCGACCGGCACCGTGCCGGACCTGCTGCGCTGGGCGAGCAGCATCGAGCGCGCCGGAATTTTGTCGCGTGCTTCGCTCGAACTGATGTTCACGCCCGTCGCCAACAAGGGCGGGCGCTACGTCGGGATCAACGACGGCGAGTGGTATTACACTCTGGGCTGGCAGGTCTTTCCGGTCAACGGTCATTATGTCTTTTACAACGACGGCGGGCAGACGGGCACGAACACGATGGTGCTCCGCATGCCGTCCGAGGATTTGACCATCGCCTTCGCCTGCAACCTGCAAGAGATAGACCGGATGCCGTACGTGAAGCGGCTCTACGAGGCCGTGACGGGCGAGCCCTGGGACATCTCTCCCTATTTGAAAGAGAGGCTCGACCGCTCGCTCTACAAAGGGATGAGCGAGACCTTTAATTGGGGCTCGCTCTACTTGGACCAGCACGGGCAGACCGTCTCGACGGACGCGCAGGAGTTGGTGAAGGCTTTCGCCTATTTCAATCGCCACGTCAATCGCGCCGCGCTGCAAAGCTCTTTCGAGCAGACGAATCAAGCCATCAACGACGGTCGTCAGCCGGTCGCCGACACGGCCTTTCTCAAAGTCGGCTCATACATGCTGCTCAGGCTGCGCGAAAAGTACGGCGCGGAGCGTGTCGGGCTTTATCACAAGCTGGGCGCGATCCGTTTCTTCGCGGACTATGTGGAGCTGTACAAAGCTTCGCCCAATTATCCGCCGGAGCTCAAGTTCGGCGAGCCGTTCGAGCAGTTAGTCAGCGCCTGGAATCAGGACTGGACGAAGACTTGGAGCGACGAAGTGCGCCGTCTGGATTTCACGCGCGAGGCAGACCTGCCGCGTCTCGGCGCGAGGTTGCAGAAGGAGTTTGCCGGAGCGCAGGTCTCTCCGAACCTGTTCGGCAGAACGTTCGAGGCGCGACTGCTCTATGCCTCGCGAAAAGACTGGACACATGCACGGCAGGCTTCGGAGATAGGCGCGAGCCTCTATCCCGACTCCGACACCGCGCAGGTTTATTACGCCATCGACCTTATCATTCTGGGAGACAAAGATGGTGCGCGTGCGGCGCTCAAAAAGGGCGCGAGCGTCAACGCGAAGGGCATCGCCGGGCCTGGGGCTGCAAACCAGATCGGGCGCTCGCTGGCCGGAATCGACCAGACCGGCGCGGCCGTCGAATGGTTACAACTCGCGCTCGAACTCTATCCGCAGGAGGCCGCGCTCTACGACACGCTCGGCGACCTGTATCTCAAGCAGGGACAGCAGGCGCAGGCCATCGAGGCTTACCGGAAAGCGGTCGCGGCCGATCCGAACCTGTCACACGCGAGCGAGATGCTGAAGAAGCTGAAGCAGTGAAAGGGCTAACCTTTAATCTCGCCACCTACAATGTATGCCATCGGAGGCGGCAGCGCCTTTATCCGTCGCTTTAATTGCAGGAACTCGGCGGCGGGGAATTCCCTCCGCCAGTTCTTCGCATACTCGTCCGTCCTTCTGTCAAGGTGCAGCCTGCGCAGGACCTCGCGAAACGAAAGGCAGAGACCTCTGACCGAGCCCGTGTGGGAAAAGACCTGTTCGCGCTTCTCCGCCAGGCGATGATGATCCGTATAACGAATCACGCTGAGCTGCACTTGTTCATCCGTCCGTATGAACTCGAAATCATATTCCTCTGGCTCCTGATTCCACTTGACCGTGGCGCGTTCCGCTCCGTCGAGCAGGGCCAGCAGAGCGTTGATCAGGTCGCGGACTGAATCATAAGGCTCGTGTGAGACGGCGGCCACGAAGCTCTGTTGATCGTTTTCGAGACCAATCGACATAAAGCCGCTCTGCGGGCTGTTGAAGCTGACACGTAAGGCTTGATCCATCTGTTTAATCCGGCCGCGAGCTTGACAAGACGGCTCTTTCCTCGTTAATTGGACTCTCAAAAGTTCTGCTGTAGCATACTAAATTTTCATGCGCCATCCCAGATGAAACAGTACCACGACCTCTTAAAATCGATCCTTGAACACGGCGTGCGACACAGCGACCGCACGGGCGTCGGCACCATCTCGCACTTCGGCCACCAGACGCGCTTCGACCTGCGCGAGGGCTTTCCCATCGTGACGACGAAGAAGGTTCCGTTTCGCTGGGTGGCAGAGGAGCTGTTCTGGTTTCTCTCCGGCGACACCAGCGAGGCCAACCTGCGCGCGCGCGGCGTGGACATCTGGGCCGAGTGGGCTGACGCGGAACACACGCGCCGCTTCGGTCGAGAGGCGGGCGACCTGGGGCCGATCTATGGTTACTTGTGGCGGAGCTTCGGCGGCCATTACCCACAGCGCGACGGCGTGGATCAGATCGCGCGCCTCATCGAGAACATTCAGCACAACCCCAACTCGCGCCGCCTGATCGTGACCGGCTGGGACCCGCGCGTCGCGGACGAAGTCGACCTTCCGCCCTGTCACACGCTCTTTCAATTCAAGGTCGCAGAAGGGCGCACGCTGCACTGCCAGCTCTATCAACGCTCGGCCGACGCCTTTCTCGGCGTGCCATTCAACATCAGCTCTTACGCGCTGCTGACGCATCTGGTCGCACACGTCTGCGAACTGGAGGTGGGCGAGTTCGTCTACACGCTCGGCGATTACCACATCTACCAGAACCATCTCGCGCAGGTCGAAGCGCTGCTCGCGCGTGAGCCTTTGCCGCTGCCGCATCTTGAAATCAGAGACGAGGATGAAAAATTGCGCGGCCTCGAAGGTCTGCTCAGTGTGAGGTACGAGCATCTGACGCTCTCCGGCTATCAATCACACGGCAAGATCGCCGCGCCCGTCGCGGTCTGAACTGCGAGAGAGAGAAAAACAATATCAACGGTCTGCTCTTATGGCGCGCTCCGCAGAAACACGTCCCAAGCCCAGCGCCCAACCTGCGCCCCCTGTGCATCTCTGACCTTCGCTCGATACCGAAACCAGTTGCCGTGCTCGTCGTGCCGGTTAGCTTCCTTGTAATCCAAATCTATCTTCACGACATTGAGCGCACTCAAACTCTTTAACTCCCACATCTCCGAGATACCGTTGTGATCCGTGTCCTGCCACAAGCGTAAGGAACTGAAAATCGCATCTTGGCTATCTATCTCTCCATCTGCATTTCCGCCGCGCTCCGGTTTGTCAAACTCGGCCAAAGCGAGGAAGCCGTTCGGCGTAGCTGATGGCGGCTGCCGGGTGAAGTTGCCGAACATCTCGCGGCCGGTGGTAATCAGCCCGTCGCCATTGCGATCCAGCACGAGCCACGCATCATCGGAGCCTGTCGCTGTCCATGCGAAATGCTCAGAGTGTCCGTTGCCGTTAAGATCAAAGTCCACGCCGCCTGCCGCATCCGTCAGGTCGAACCCGTTGCCGGAAGGATCAATCAGAATGGGGCTGGTGCATTCGCAGTCCACACACATCAGGTCTGTCGAGGGCGGCTCAGTCCCTTCATCTTCCTTGTCCGGGGCAGGGCGGTGAGTGCAATCGGCGAAGCAGTCCCACTCGCAGAAGAATCTATCCCACTGGCACCAGGGTTGCGGCGGCGACCCTTGCGGGTACGGGCAGGGAGGAACATAGGGCGAGGGACTCGGCGTCGGGGTTGGAGTCGGACTAGGCGCAATACAATTATAAAGGCCAACCAGCACAACCGCAGCATTGTCACATACGGTTGGGCTGGTGAGTCCGTTCGTATCATTGTATCCGTCAGCAACCGGCATATTCATGACCGAGCGCGTCGCACCACAATTCTCGCACTCGAATAGTCCCATAGAATGACCAATCTCATGAGCCATGAGTTGCTTAAGCGCCTCCGGGACTGTGACTCTTACGTTGAGATAGCTCCACACGGCCAGATTGCGTCCGTTATAACTGCCACCAAAGGTGACCCCTCGATCTGCTGGATGAGCTGGAGGATTCCGTCTATAAATCTGATACCGATAGCTCAGTGGATTTGGAACACCGGGTCCGGCAATCGGCGTTGAATTATAAGTAGGCGTATTAAAGTACACACGCGAACAGTTCAAATACGAAGCGAGATTCCAATTAGCGAAAGCGGCAGCAATGGCCGCTCGCTGTTCAGTATTATAACTGGGGTCAATGTTGACATTGACCGTGACGCCCTGAGGCCAAGTCTCCTCCAAGGTTCGGATTTCCGGTGTTGAGCAGTTGAGTTGCGCCTCCGAGTGCGGCCAAGCTAGGAATAAGAGGGGGGATTAATACTCCGTCGCAATAATGCTCGGCATAGAGCGCCGGAGAAGGGAAAGGATCATTTGTTCCGCCTCCCTTTCTGTTTTTCAGATGAGGAAATAGTCTGTGCCCGAACAGCATCGAGAAATCGCTGCTCATCCATACCTGTATATTCTGAATATGGCCGGACTATGTCGAGAGAGGTGATGATTCCCCGTCGTAACTCATAGCCAGTCAGAATCATCGGGTCTGCCGCTGGTTCGCTGCGCTTGAGAAACAGCAGATACCTGTTACCAACAAGCGGCATCCGCTGCCCGCTATATACATGAACTCTCTGGATGCGTCCTGATG
>JAFBAJ010000282.1 GCA_019247865.1 Acidobacteriota bacterium | reverse complement strand
GCTTTCGAAGCGCGCCGCAGGACAGAGATTTCTTCGCCTTCCTCAAAGGGACGGACGGGCTTCTGCACATACGCGGGCGCGGGCGGCTCGAAGCCGCGCTCGAATCGCTGGACAAAATTTTAAGGGAAATCCACGCGTGGTGCGGCGCGGAGACGGAGATCGTGCTCTTTTCAGATCACGGGATGAACCTCGAAGAGAACCGCCGCGTGCATTTGCAGACGCATCTCATTCGGTACGGCTACAGCGTCGCGGATCATCTGGCGAGGCGCGCGCGCCACAGCGTCTGCGTCCCGGCCTTCGGGCTCTGCGGTTACGCGGCGCTCTATTGCGGCAGCCAGTCGGACGCGCCGCCGCTGGCCGACACGCTGACCTCGCTCGAAGGCGTGGACTTCGCGCTCCATCGTGAAGAGAGCGGCGAGGCCGTCGTCGTCAAGGGCGCACGCGGCGCGGCGCGCATCATGCGGCAGGAGCGAGAAGCGCAGACGCTTTATCGTTACGAACAACTGACGGGCGACCCGTTACAGCTCGCTTCCGTCACGCACCGTTTGAAGGAAGAGAAGCTGCTGGACGCTTGCGGCTACGCGCCGGACTCCGTCTGGTACGAGCGGACGGCGGAGCACCTCTATCCGGACGCGCTTGCAAATCTGTACGGTTCGCTGCACGACGGGCGCGTCGGCCACACGGCGGACGTGCTGCTCAGTTTGCAGGACGGCTACTATTACGGCGCGTCCGTCTTCAGCCGCCTCGTGCGCCTCGCCGCCACACACGGCAACGCCCTGAGCGCCAGCACCAACGCTTTCCTCATGAGCACGCACAGAACCTTTCCCGCGCACGTCCGCGCCGCCGAAGCCAGACCGTTCCTGCAGGGCTAGAGCTGTCATCAATCGTCAACAGTTGCGTGGACGATTGTTGACATTCTTTCTCACCAACGGCGCACGCGCACGCGCAACCGCTGCTGTTTCCGCCACCGGGCTCTTCCGGCATACAGCTTGCCATCTGACAACTCAGCTACAGGAATTCTGTTCTTTCAGAGCCGTTTGAGCCTTCACCCAGTCCATCGCTCGACGGCATTATCAAAAGCCTCTCACCTCGCAGGCTTAACATGTAGAAGCGTTCGAGCTACATGACAATTCAGCTGTCCATCACTTCTTTTGTGATCGTGGTTCTGGCCGTGTGGCGGATCACGCATCTGTTCTGGGGAGAGGACGGGCCGGGCGACATCTTCGTCCGCGTGCGCCGTCTCGCCGGAGCCGGATTCTTAGGTCGTCTGCTGGACTGCTTCTACTGTCTGAGTTTATGGGTCGCGCTGCCCTGCGCAGGGTTGTTGGGGCGCACATGGCTGGAACGCCTAGCGCTCTGGTTCAGCCTTTCGGGCGGCGCTATCCTGCTGGAGCGCGCGACCTCTCGCCCACGCATCGCGCCACCCCCGCCCGCCATCTGGCACGAAGCCCCGTTGCCGGAAGAGCGGAAAGATGAGGAGTCAGATCATGTCATGTTGCGGTAGTCAACGCACAGCCTTTCGCAGCGAATCATCAACGCCGTCACAAGCGCCGGGAGAGCCCACCTACTGGACTTCGCTGCCCGTCGAGTTTGAGTACACGGGCGCGAGCCAGCTCACCGTCACCGGCCCGCTCACAGGCATTCTCTACGTCTTCGCCGGGCCGGGAGCGCGCTTGCAGGTGCACGGTTCGGACGTGCCGTCGCTGCTCTCCGTGCCCGGCCTCAAACCCTTGAGCTGATTTTTTTCGGCGAGCCTCGCTTTTATGCTTCACACGCTCACGTGGGAATCACCGCGTCGTGCCTCACCCACTCTCTGGGGCGACGCGCCCTTACACCTGTTACCCAACTGTCTCCCCGACAGTTTGAAGGAGAAGAAAATATGAGTGACCTTGTCATACCACTCGATGCGACACAAGTCGCCGCGGCGGAACGCGAACAGCAAGGCGTCCGAGTTGCGGTGCGGGACGCCGGCGGGAAAATCACCTCGCAGGTCGTGAAAGTTGGCCCCGGCAAAGCGGAAGCCAGGCTGAGGGTTGACGGCAAACAGAGCCTCACCGTCGCGGTCGGTCCCGAAAACGTTTCCGATGAGGAGCTCTTCAACCTGCAAACCATCAACACGCAAATCTCGCCC
>JAFBAJ010000280.1 GCA_019247865.1 Acidobacteriota bacterium | reverse complement strand
GTGTCACATCCTCTGCGCCCGTTTCCGGGTTGACGATGAACATCACTTCATAAATACGTTGCGTTGCCAAAATTTCATCCTCCTTTTGGATGTCTAGCTTCCGGTGGAAGCAAGAAGGTTTAAGAACAGTGCCGGGTCAAAAGCGTTGTCATGCTTCTCACTTGTCACTGTTGTAGAGTGCCATTGCTTTATCAATGCCGTCCCTCAGGACTGCGCGGAGCGCGTCCGTGCTGCGCTCCAAAATCTTTTCCACTTCCGTGCGCTCGGCCCGCGAAAACTCTTCGAGCACGAACCGTTTGGTATCGCTCAAAGGATGCGGCGGCTGGATGCCGATGCGCAGGCGCGCGAACTCTTCCGTCCGGAGCGCGCCGATGATGGACTTGAGGCCGTTGTGCCCGCCCGCAGAGCCGCGCGGGCGCAGGCGGATCGTTCCGAACGGCAGGGCCAGATCATCGCTGATGACGATGAGGTCCTGCGCGCCGCGTGCGCGTGAGTCGTGGCGCTTGTCCACGATACAGGCGACCGACTCTCCGCTCAGATTCATGTAGGTCTGCGGCTTGACGAGCTCCAGCGCGCGGCCCTCAAGCTCCGCGCGCCCGATGAGCGCCCGGCATTCTTTGCGCTTGACGAGCGCGCCCGTCTCGCGCGCCAGCCTGTCAATGAGCATGAAGCCCAGATTGTGGCGCGTCCATTCGTACTCCGCGCCCGGATTGCCCAGCCCAACGATCAGCATAAGTTAGAAGGCGGAAGGTCACAGTGAAGAGCGGCCGGTTAAGCCTCTTCTTCATCTTCCTTCTTGCCCTTGCCGATGACTTCGGGCTCAGCCGGCTCTTCGCCCTCGGCCGGAGCGGTCGGCTCCAGCACCTCTTCGCGGACGATGCCGACCGTGGCGATGACCGTCTCGGGAGCTTCGAGGATTTCGAGGCCCTCCGTCGCCGGAATGTCCGAGACGTGCAGCACGTCGTGGACGCCGAGGCCGGAGACATCGAGGTCAATCGAATCGGGAATATTGCGCGGCTCGCAGCGCACGTCTATCTCGCGCAGCACCTGTTCGAGGTGGCCGTCCTCATCGCGCACGCCGACGGGCTCGCCGATCAGGTGAATCGGCACCGTGACCTCGATCTTTTCGCCCTTGACCAGGCGGCGCAGATCCGCATGCACGAGACGACCGCGCACAGGATCGAGCTGCCGATCATGGAACATCACTTCGCTCGCCCCGACGCCCGCGACGTCGAGCGTAAAGATCGTGTTGTGCCCCGAGTCTGAACGCAGGATGGCGGCCAGTTCCCTGAGCGGCGCAATCGCCGAAACGGCCTCGCCCTCGCCACCGTAAATCGTGAGCGGCACCATGCCGTCCCGCCGCGCGCGGCGCGCATCATTCTTGCCACGTCCGTCGCGCAGCTCTGCGCGCACCGTGATTGTTTCTCTTTCTGCCATGATATTCGCTTCCTAAAATTAAAGTCCCAAGTCTCAAGTCCCAAGCCGCAAGTCCCACACAGGGGGCTTGCGACCTGGGACCTGAAACTAATTGTCTACGCCCTTCGCTTAGACGAAGAGCGAGGAGACGCTTGTCTCCTCGTGGATCGACTTGATCGCTTTCGCCAGGAGCGGAGCGATGCTTAAAGTTTTGACGTTCTTCAACTCACACGCCGCGCCGTTGAGCGGGATCGTGTTCGTGACTACCATCTGCTCGATGTCCGAGTTCGCCAGTTGCTCGCAGGCTCTGCCGGAGAGCACCGGATGCGTAAAGCACGCGTGAATCGTTTCGGCTCCGGCCTCTTTCAAAGCGCGCGCGACTTTCGTCAGCGAGCCGCCGGTGTCGCACATGTCGTCGACGATCAGGCAGCTGCGCCCGCGCACGTCTCCGACCACGTTCATCACTTCGGCCACGTTGGCCTTCTCGCGCCGCTTGTCGCACAGCGCCAGCTCTGCGTTGAGCCGTTTCGCGTAAGCGCGCGCTCTCTCGGCTCCGCCCGTGTCCGGCGCGACGACCGTCAGGTTCGGCAACGGGTTCGCCTGATAGTGGCCGATCATCACGGGCGCGGCGTAGAGGTGATCCACCGGAATGTCAAAGAAGCCCTGAATCTGCGACGCGTGGAGGTCAATCGTGAGCACGCGATTGGCTCCCGCCACAGTGATGAGGTTCGCC
>JAFBAJ010000229.1 GCA_019247865.1 Acidobacteriota bacterium | reverse complement strand
ATTGGCAAACACTCAACGCAGAGGCGCAGAGTTCACGCAGAGAAAGCGCGGAGATTTGAATTTAGGTCACTACCAAGAAGTGAGCATTACGATAATGTGAGAGCCGGTTGTCGGCTCAAGAACTCGCTTCGAAATCTAACACCTTCATCCGGGCCTCTCGCCATTCCCCACTCTGCCTTTCCGCCCGCGCCGTAACATTTCACATAGCCGAATCATAGTCATTGATTAATGCTGGAGAGATTCAACCTTTCGAGTCAGGCTCGTAGGGCATGTTTGCGGCAAGTACCGCTGCATCCGAATTCGCAGCCGTTTTTAACTGTGCGGGAGGAAACCGAATGCCTTATGCAGGAAGCCGAACGTGCTCATCCGGCGTTCATCGTAATGGCCGCAAATGCGTGCCCCCGGCGGCATTGCGGAACTATTGTCCGGGCTTTCCTTCTCAATATGCTGAACAACGTTCGACTGCGGTTTAATAAGATGCTTTCTCGCCGGTTGCTAACATTCTGCCCCTCTCCTCGCGTCGTTCTATTGCTGCTGGCACTGTGCATGGTCTTTCCCCTCTTCCTTCTTTCTTCAGGGCGGAAGGCAGAGGCTCGCCCAGCAGACTCTCAAGCGGAATATGGAAACCACTTCATCTTGCTGATAGATGATTCAGCCGACATGGGTTCTTACAGAGAAGTCCTCAGGACCTCATTGCCGGAATTGCTGTTCAACGGAAAAGTGGACGGAAAGACGATTGATGCTGCTCTACCTAAATTTCAGGCGGGTAGGGATGAAGTCTCGGTTGTATTCTTCACCATCTATAGCGGCACAGAATATCGCGGCTGCGCTGGCACACAAAAAGGCTCTTCCGCGCTGGCGGAGCACATGTTCGTACTGGAGCCGGTTGAGAGTGCGACGCAACAAGGCTTCGCCGCTTCGCTCGAAAAACAACTCGGCAAGTCATGTCGGTTTGGCGGCAATCTTTCGCCCATCGCCACAGCGCCTTCCCTCATCTTGCCTTACCTGCAAACGAAACTCCCGCCGGATAAACTGTTTTCCAGAACCATTATCATCGAGGCGAGCAATGCGCGCTACAACACGACGGCTTCGCCCGCCTCGGAACTGGCGAATTTCCAACGGACTTTTGTCGTCGAAGGTACGGAGCAAGCGGTCAGCAAGAGCCATCAGGTCGCGGCAAGTTTCTATTTCAATTCCCCACCCGCATGGAACTGGACGGCCGGCTCATTATTCTTTAATACCTTCGAGGCTGTTCCGTTGCACCCGGTTGATACGGTCCTCTCTTACCAGCGGAAAATCCAGATTGATCGTGAGGCTGTTTCAAACGACAAGCTGCGCCTCGTTCCCGAACCGCCGCACACGGGAGACCTGTACGTCAATCTCGACGCGTCATCGGGCTATCGCTTCCGTCCGCTCTCCATCCACCTGAGCTTTCAAGGAGCGAATGGCGGCTCGTGGAAGCTGGGGGGAACGATGCTGCAAGAGATGTTTATCAACCTGTCCCAGTGCCAGCCGCCCGGCTGTATCGACGAAGGAAATCGAATTGCGATTCCGCTCTTCGCAGCCGCCGGGGAAAATCTTTATATCTCGTCCAAAGATCCCGAACTGACTCCCGGCAAAATCAATTTCACCGTCGGTTTCAGTTACGAAACAGGAATCTACAATCATCTCTTCGTCAAGAGCACGGAGCAGCACATCGAGGTCACGCCGACGCAGCCCGTCGTCGTGTCTGGAGCCTTCGGGATTTTTCCGAATATCAAACTCGACAACCGGGAACTGGCGGGACTGTGGAAGGCCGATGCCGACGGAGTGACGACACAGACCGAAGCGAGTAGCCGGTTGCAGACGCGACATAATTGGTACTGGATTATTTTTCTGCTGCTGGCCGTGGCGTTGGTCGCAGCCCTCATCTTTTATCTCTACCGCACCAAATACCGGCGTCCCTTTCAGCCGAGCCTTGAATGGAAGCCCGCCGAGGAAGTGGTCGTGGATTTCAACCGGCCTGCCGCGAGCCGCGTGCTTGTCGGAACATTAGAGGTGGTGAATGAAGCGCAAGTGCCCTGGTTCGGCCGCCTCTGGCACAACGAAGAGCAGCCGACGCGTGACGCCGTCTTCACACTCACTTATGACTTCTTCAAAGAGAGCGGTCTTGAGATTACGTCTCCGCCGCCCATCGGCTTCATCCGGGTCGGGCAGGACAAGGGAGCGCAGGAGGACAAGCTCGACCTGAGCACACACGAAACCGTCTCGCACCACAAGACAGTATTTCTCTTCCTCGCTACGGAATCCCTGCGCGACTACCGGCAACCGTCGAACAACGGCAATCACGCTGTGGATGAGAGTTTCAAGATCGACCTGCGCGTGAAGATGGAGTGGGGGCAGAACGGCGAGACAGAGGCGGCCCGCAATTCATACGCCAAAAAGCTGCTATCTCTGCTGGACGGCAAAGAGTGCGGTCCCATCTCACGCGAGATGCAGTGCAGGCTGACGGTCAAACCGGAGCAGGAGCGTAAGCCGCTCGTAGCTTACAACGCTTCGCCTGAATCGAAGCTGATCTTTAAAGAAGGCCGCAAGCTTCAGGTGGGCACGTTCGTTTTCAAAAGCACTGCCGAGCATCTCTTCGCCGCGCCGTTCGTGTGGGGCGATTACACGCTTCAGGTTTATAGAGGAAACAAGCCGCTTGGCGGAGAGCCGATCAAGCTGGCGCAAACGCGCCTGACCCTCTCGCCTCAAGCGACAGTCGAAGTCCCGGTCTTAATTGATTGTGACGGGTATGTGGTGACTAATCCGGAGCCTGTCAGCCACACGTACACGTTTAAGCTGATAGGCAATGTCGACCCTTCTTCTGAAGTCTCGCAGCACACGACGACCATCTTCCGTGACGATGCGCGTGCAGAGATAGCGCTCAAAATTCTTTATCCCGAGCCGACGCGCGAGATTTACTGGACGCGAGCCGGCAGGCCGAAGCAGCGTTTGTTCACGCGCGAGGGGACAGATGCGGGAGAGCTGTCCATCGAGGATGAAACGATTTGGCTCGATGCTCAAAATTTTCCGTTTGATGCGACTGACAACGGGCCGTACGACCTGCTCAAACTCGAAGCGGGTAATTCCGCCACCAGCGGGAAAGGTTTTGTAGACGTTCAGGTGACGGCCATCTTTCGTGACGAGGCAGTGCGTGGCGGGATTCACTTGAGCGACGGACGGCAAACAAGCAGCTTGCTGGACGTGTATGACTTTGACCAGAAGTCGTCCCGCATTTACATCGCAGAGGGAGACGACCCGGAAACACGCATCATCCGTTTCTTCCCCGGACTCATCAGCCGCATTGACGGCGCGGTCATCTCGCCCGAGAACTTGAGGGCGGAAGTGAGACTTGCGATTCA
>JAFBAJ010000137.1 GCA_019247865.1 Acidobacteriota bacterium | reverse complement strand
CGGACAGATCAACACGACGAGCGGCGATTACGAGGGCAATACGAATCGCATCCTGCGCGTCATCGAGCAGGCGCGGCGTGAGGGCGCGGAGTTGGTCGCGCTGCCGGAGACGGCCGTGCAGGGATACATGTCTTTCGACTGGTTTCTGGATCGGGACATGGTGCGTTCTGCGCTGAGGCCGCTCGATAGAATCATGGAGGCGACCGCAGGGCTGACGGCGGTCGTCGGCACAGTCCGCCCGAGCGAGCCGGGCTCCAGCCGCAGGCTCTACAACTCCGCCGCCGTGATACGTGACGGCAAGCTTCTGGGCTACGCCGACAAATCGCTCCTGCCGGATTACGATGTCTTCGACGACCCGCGCTATTTTCTGGCGGGCCGCGAGCGCAAGCTGTTCGCGCTGCCGCAGGCGCGGCTCGGCGTCGCCGTCTGCGAAGACCTCTGGAACGATAAGACCTACTGGAAAGAGAGCCTCTACGCGCACGACCCGGCGGATGAACTGATCGAGCTCGGCGCGAGCGTGCTGGTCTCGATCAACGCTTCGCCCTTCAACAAAGGAAAGATGGGCGAGCGTTGCTCTATGGTCTCGCATCGCGCACGCCTCGCAGGGCTGCCCATCGTCTACGTCAATGTCGTCGGCGGCAACGACGGCATCATCTTCGACGGCGCGAGCATCGTCGCAGACTGTCGCGGCGACATCATCCTACAGGCTCCGCCGTTTGAAGAGTTCGTGGCGACGGTTGACCTCGACTGCGGCATCACGGACGGGCGCTGCCTGCCGGGCGCGGATGTCGAAGCAGTGCGCGGGGCGCTCGTCCTCGGCATACGCGACTACGCTTTGAAGAACGGCTTCAAGCGGGCCGTGCTCGGGTTGTCGGGCGGAATCGATTCGGCGGTCGTGGCCGCGCTCGCGTGCGAAGCGCTCGGCGCGGAGAACGTGCTGGCGGTGATGATGCCTTCGCCCTTCTCTTCGCGCGAGAGCGTGTCGGACGCGTCGGAGCTGGGCCGCAGGTTCGGCATGCGTACCGTCGAGCATCCGATCACAAACGCGTTTGAAGAGCTGCTCACGGAGATGTCGCTGCCGAGGCCGACGCGCGGCGGCGAGTGTCCGGCGGCAGAGAACCTGCAATCGCGGCTGCGCGGCAATATCCTGATGACCATCTCGAACAACGAAGACCGCCTGCTGCTCTCGACCGGCAACAAGTCCGAGCTGGCCCTGGGCTATTGCACGCTCTACGGCGACACGAACGGCGGGCTGGCGGTGCTCGGCGACGTGTTGAAGTCCGAAGTGTACGAGCTGGCGCGCGACTATAACCGCGAGCAGGAGCTGATTCCGAGCGCGATCATTCGGAAGCGACCGTCGGCGGAGCTCGCGCCCGGACAGTTCGACGATCAGAGCCTGCCGCCGTATGACCTCATCGACCCGATCTTAAAGCTCTACTTCGAGCAGAAGGCGATGCCGGAGGAGATCATCGCGGCGGGGCACGACAGCGCGCTCGTGTATGAGCTGCTGAACCGCGTCGAATCGCCCGCCAACGAGTTCAAGCGCAAACAACTGCCGCCGACGCTCATCATCTCGCGCAACGCCATCGGCATCGGCCGTCGCCGCCCCATCACGCATCGCTTCCGCCGCCGCCCGCCGACCGCAGACGAGCGCGCACAACTCAGCTAACGCAGAACACAAAGATGACTGAAGAGAAAAAGATTCCCCGCCTCGAAACCGAGCGCCTGCTCTTAACGATCCCAGAGCCGGACGCAGCGCCGCGCATGCTCGCCTTCGCTCTGGAGAACCGCGAGCACCTGACGAAGTGGCAGCCGCAGGAGCCAGCCGGTTACGACACGGAAAATTTCTGGCGCAACTATCTGGAGGCATCCAGGAATGATTTCCAGCGTGGCAGCGCCATGCGGCTCGTGATGTTCGAGCGCGAGCGGCCGGACGGAGCCGTCATCGGCGAATGTAACTTCAGCAACTTCGTGCGCGGGGCGTTTCAGGCCTGCTTTCTCGGCTATAAGATCGATTATCGAGCCGAAGGTCGCGGCCTCATGCACGAGGCTTTGCAGGCAGCCATCGAGTATGCCTTCGACGAGCTGCGCCTGCATCGCATCATGGCTAACTACATTCCCATTAATGAGCGGAGCGGGCGTGTGCTTCGCCGCCTCGGCTTCACGGTCGAAGGCTACGCGCGCGACTATCTGCTCATCAACGGCGAGTGGAGAGACCACGTCCTGACCTCGCTCACGAACACGAAGCTCAGGCCGGAGGATGTTTGAAACAACAAGTCCCAAGTCCCAGGTCCCAAGTCAAAAGCAGGTGCTTGACCTGGGACTTGAGACCTGGGACTTGGGACTATTTATTTTAAGCTATGAGAGTTGAATTGACAGACGGCACAATCCTGCTCCGCCCGTGGCGCACGGATGATGAAGATGCTTTGTATGATGCCGTGATGGAATCCCTCAAGGAGCTTGCGCCGTGGATGCCGTGGTGCCACGCGGGTTATCAGAGAGAGGAGAGCCGGACGTTCCTCGCCTCGCGTGAGGACGCGTGGCGGAACGACACGGAGTACGGCTTTGCGATGATAGATGTCGAGACGGGAGAGCTGCTCGGCAGTCTGGGCATCAATCAGGTGAATCGCGAGTACCGGATGGCGAACCTGGGCTACTGGGTGCGTTCGAGCCGGACGGGGCGCGGCGTGGCTCTGCGCGCGACGCTGCTCGGCGCGCGTTTCGCTTTCGAGCAACAGCGGTTCGAGCGCATCGAGATCATGGCGGCGGTCGGAAATCTGCCGAGCCAGCGCGTCGCCCTGAAAGCCGGCGCGTTGCGCGAAGGCATTCTCAGGCGGCGGCTCTGGATCGGCGAACAGCCGCACGACGCAGTGATGTTCTCTTTACTACGGGAAGATTTGCAGGCTTAGAAAAAGAACCAATGGTCAAACAAAAAGCTCCGGCTCGTGCGGCTTCGCTCAAGGCTTTTGATGCGGAGTCGGGCGAACTGAACGTCATCATCGAAACCCCGCAGGGCAGCCGCAATAAATTCAACTACGACGAGCAGCTCGGCCTCTTTCGCCTCGGCGGCGTGCTGCCCGTCGGAGCCTCTTTCCCTTTCGACTTCGGTTTCGTGCCGGAGACGCTGGGCGGCGACGGCGACCCGCTGGACGTGCTCGTCCTGATGGACGCGCCGGCCTTCACGGGCTGCCTCGTTCAGGCGAGACTCCTCGGCGTCATCGAAGCGTCGCAGACCGAGCGCGATGGCGAGACGACGCGGAATGACCGCCTGATCGCCGTCGCCGCTACCTCACGCACGCACAGGGACGTGCACACGCTCGCCGAAGTGCCACACCAGCTCGTCAAAGAGATCGAGCACTTCTTTATCTCCTACAACGAGATCAAAGAGAAGACTTTCAAGCCGCTCGGACGCTTCGGGCCGGAGCGCGCCATCGCTCTCGTCAAGGAAGGAATCAGGCGCGCGGCCAGGCCGAAAAAGCGCGCACGCCGCTGACGGCTGCAAGTTGGCTGAAACTTTTCCGTTCTCCGAGTGTCAAATAGCTTGGGGAGGAATTGTCTGATGGCTAAATTCGGAAACCCGCTCGACCAGGTGAAGGTCGCCGCGCCGTGCACGGCCGATTGGGAGAGCATGCTGGGCGACGAGCGGAGACGCTTTTGCGGGCAGTGCGAGAAGAACGTTTACAATCTTTCGGCCATGACGCGGCGCGAGGCAGAGGAGCTGATTAATCGCACGGAAGGGCGGCTCTGCGTGCGCTTTTACAGGCGCGCGGACGGGACTGTGCTAACGCAGGACTGCCCGGTCGGCCTGCTCGCGTTGAAGCGGCGACTCAAGCGGGTCAGGAACGCTGTCGTCTCATCCGTCTTGAGTTTCCTCGCGGGCATTGGAATTTACGCCGCCGCACCTGAACCGTTGGTTGAGCAACCGAGAGTGATGGGCACGATGGTGAGCGAGCCGCCGTTGCAGACTCCGCCCATTCCGCTCGAAGTGACGACGGGTAAGCTTGTATTCCCGCCCGAAAGAGAGCCGGTGAAGAAGGTCTTCGTTAAGCAGCGTAGCGCGCGTAGACCGTCCTGACCTTCTCCAGAAAATCCCTGCGGTCGATGATGTAGTGGAGCTTGACCGCGCTCTCGCCGCCGGTCAGGTGCTCGACCATCTTTTCGAGCACGTCGAACTGGTCGCGCTCGGTGATGCCCTGCGCGTCGAGGTGGCCGCTGTAGCGCAGGCGGCGCACCAGCTCCATCAGCGTCAGGCGGCCTTCGAGCGTGCGCCCGCCGTGCCTGTGCGAGCGGCTGACGAGATACTGCACCAGCAGCGCGTCGTTGTAGAGCGCGGGCGCGAGAAAGAGGCGCGCACCGTCGCGCTCGAATCCCTCTTCCAGCCTGTGCGAGCGGCGCACCGCGCGCACGCCCTCAAAAACTTCCGCCCAGTTCGTCTTAGGCTCGCGCCTTTCGAGGTAAGCGCGCGTCACCGCCAGCATCCACTCGTCGCCGTCCAGATCCAACTGGCGACGCAGCATGTCGAGCCATTCAAAGAAGAGCGTCCGGCGATCCGATTTGGCTTCGATGAGCTGAAACTGCTCCTCAGACTTGGGCAAAGATTTGAGAAGCGCGCGGCGCGGAGCATCCGTCGCCTTGCTGCCCTCTATCCGATAGGTGTCGAGCCGCGCGTGCCAACGCCCGGCGGCGTCGCAGTACGGACAATGCGGGCTCTTCTCATCGCTGTCGAAGTACGGGCGCGCGGCCACGGGCGCGGTCAGCTCCTCTATGGTCGGCGCGTGCCGCCTGATCTCTGAATAAGCCGTGCGCGGGGCCAGCCCGAGCTGCACCGTGAAAATTTTGAAGATGCAGGCGAGGCAGAGCCGCGTCGAGTATTCATTGACCATGCCGGGCGGAAAGACGCTCCAGTCAAGTTCCAGCGGCTTCTTTGCAACCGGGGCTTTGGCTTTAGTTTGGCCTTTGGACTTTGTGCTTGGCGCTTTGATTTTTTTCTTAACTTGCATGTTGAAACTCAAGGTTAAAGAGCGTGCAAAGACCAAAGCACAAAGACCGTTTTTAGCTAATGGAAACCAGCGCCGGCTCGCTCGTCTCTTCCGCGTGGCCGAGCGCCGAGTCCAGCTCCGCTTCGACATCGCCCGTGGCGGCGGGCGCGAGTCGCTTGAAGTCGAAGAGGTCTGTATCGAGCAGGTGCGACGGCAGGACGTTGCCGAGCGCGGTCAGCATCGAAGCGCGTATGTGCGGAATCTCCTGTTCCAGCTCGCCGATGAGACGCTTGATGCGCGCGCGTTTGAGATTCGACTGCGAGCCGCAGAGGTCGCACGGGATGATCGGAAACTCCTTCTCGGCGGCGTACTCCGCGATGACATTCTCGCGGCAGTAGGCGAGCGGGCGGATGACCGTGTTGCGCCCGTCCGTCGAACGCAAAGCCGGGGGCATCGCCTTGAGGACGCCCACGAAGAAGAGATTGAGCAGAAAGGTCGTGATGATGTCGTCCGAATGATGACCGAGCGCGATCTTCGTGCAGCCCTCTTCGACCGCGATGTTGTAGAGAATCCCGCGCCTCAGCCTGGAGCAGACGGAGCAATAGGTCTTCCCTTCCGGCACCAGACGCTTGACGATGGAATAGGTGTCGCGCTCGACGATGCGATAGGGCACGCCGATGCTCTCCAGGTATTCCGGCAGGACGTGCGCGGGAAAGTTCGGCTGCTTCTGATCCAGATTGACCGCGAGCAGCTCAAAGCGGACGGGCGCGCGCTCCTGCACGTCCCGGAGCAGGTCGAGCATGGTATAGCTGTCCTTGCCGCCGGAGAGGCAGACCATCACGCGGTCGCCGTCCTCGATCATGTGAAAGTCCTTGATGGCCTCGCCCATGCGCCTGAGCAGCCTGGTTTTGTTCTTGCTTTCGACAAACATTCGTGCGGAACAATCTCCTCTACGATTTAACGCTTCAGCATGCCATGCCCGCGCCCGCCTGACAACCCGCCGGAAGGCTGCTTCTCGCCTTGACACATCGCGTGCAGCGTCGGAATAATCAGATGTTCAGTTAACCGGGCCGGGGACATCTTTCGGAAGGCATCCGCCTGACGGCTCGCAGCATCAGATGGACTTGGTTTTATTGCCTGTTTCGGAGCAGACGCGCTTCATTTCCCCCAGAGCCTGTTTTTTTAATCCCCTTCCTGTGAATACCATTATTCCGGGCACCAGTTGTATTTCTCTCTTGTGAGGTCATTTATGTTCACTCGAAAAACGATTCTGTTCATCGCCGCCCTCTGCCTGTTGACAGCGCCGCTGGCTCTGGCCTATGCCGCCGCCGCGGGCAGCATCACGGGCGTCGTCACAGACCCTAAGGGCGCGGTCATCGTCGGCGCAGCCGTGACCGTCACCGACCCGGTCAGCAACCAGACCTATCCGGCCACGACCGACAAGGCCGGACGCTACAAGGTGGAAGGTCTGCCAGCCGGAATTTATACGGTCACCATTTCCGCGACGGGCTTTACCAACCTGCGGCGCGAAAACGTCAAGGTCGAAGACGATAAGGTCGCGACCATCGATGCCAAGCTTGAGATCGCGGCGGTCGAGACGCAGGTCAACGTCAGTCTCAACAACAAGCCGAACACGGATTCCATCTACCAGCAGTTGAGGAACAAGGCCAAAGACGCCAACTCCTTCAGCGGCCCTTATGCGAAGGTCAGCAATCTGGTCATCAAGCGCGACGCCGCGACCTTTACCCTGAAGAGCGGCGACATCTACTTTCTCGACCCGGTCGAGAATCGCATCACGGGCGGCGTCTTCATCGGCGATGGCGAAGTGACCGTCACGCCTCCGAACGAGATCGAGAAGAAGAGCCTCACGATTTTCACCAACGAGCCGACGATGACCGAACAGT
>JAFBAJ010000025.1 GCA_019247865.1 Acidobacteriota bacterium | reverse complement strand
AGGCGCAAAGAAATGAAAGACAAGAGGCGCAGAGAGGTTGAACATGAATACTTTTTTTTGCGTGCCTGCGTCTTACCTTTGCGCCTTTGCGTGAAACCTCAACGCGGTAACGGCTGCTCTATATTAGCCAGCGCGTAAGCCAGCACGGCCATCACGGCGGCGTTCTCCGCCAGCTCGCGCGGGTCGATCTTGTCGAGCGTGTCCGCCTCCGTGTGGTGATAATTGAAGTATGTGCGCGTGTCCTGCCACAAAGCGAAGGCCGGGACGCCTGCCTCCGAGAGCGGCCCGATGTCCGTCTCCGTATCGTCTGTGTACTGCAACAGCCCCGCGCCGGATGATTGCAGGATCGCCGCGACGGGAGCGAGCATGGCTCCCATCTCCCGCTTGCCTGTGTAATAGAAGCCAAGCGGATGCCCGGCCCCTCTGTCGCTCTCGATGGCCGCGAAATGGTCTGCGATATTCGGCTGCTGGTTGCGCGCGTAGGTGTCGCCGCCGACGGTTCCGTTCTCCTCATTCATCCACGCGATAAAGCGCAGCGTGCGCCTGGGGCGCAGGCCGAGCTGCTTGAAGAGCTGCGCGGTCTGCATTGCGACGGCCACGCCCGCCCCGTCGTCAATCGCGCCCGTCCCCAAATCCCACGAGTCCAGATGGCCCGAGACGATGACGACCTGTTCGGGATGTTCCGTGCCTTTGAGGTCGGCGATGACGTTGTAGCTGACTGCGTCGGGCAGAGTCTGCGGCGTGAGGACGAGACGCATACGCACGGTTCCCTGTTCGGTCAGATGAGCGAGCAGCTCTGCGTCCTCGTAAGCGACGGCGGCGGCCGGAATCTTCTGCACGTCATCCGCGTAACGCGTCGCGCCGGTATGCGCGAGGCGATTCTGCGAGCCTCCGGCCGAACGCACCAGCACGGCCACGGCTCCGAGCCTTGCAGCCGCGCTCGGCCCGCCGGCGCGATAGGCGACGGCCTGACCGTATGCCTGACTGCCGAATCCCTGCGCGGCCATCAGCCGGTCGAACTTGTAATTGAAGAGCACGATCTTGCCCTGCACTTTGCTGCGACCGAGCGCATTTAACTCCTCAAAGTCATTGACGACCACAACCTCCGCGTTGAGTCCTTCGGGAGGCGTCGCCACGCTTCGGCCGAGCGCGGTCAGGACGATCTTCTGCGTCGTGCCCGGAGCCATGCCCGGAAACTGCGTCAACGCGCCCGTCTCTATTCCGCGCACCCAGTGCGGGACTTTCAGCTCTTCGAGCTGCACGGTCAGCCCCAGGCGACGCATCTCGCCCGCGACGTACTCGACCGCACGCGCGGCCTGCGGCGAACCGCTGAGGCGCGGCCCGATGTTGTCGCAGAGATATGCGACCTGCCTGTAGGCGTAATCGCTCTCCAGCGCCGCGCGCTGCAAACGCTTGAGGTCGGCCAGCGTCTTCGCCGTGTAAAGTTCCGGCGTCGGAGCGGGAGAGGGCGACGGCGAAGCCTGCGCCTGCGGCGGAGCTGGCGAAGCCTGCGGCTTTGGAGCCTGCTGAGTACATGGCGCGGGGCGACGCGTGCGGCGCGTGCGCTGCTGCGCGAAGCTCGGCAGTGAACCGGCGAAACAGAAGAGCATCAACAGCGCGGCGACGTGCGCACGCGCCGCAGTCAATCTACGTGTGTGCATAGTTTTCTTCTTCATCAGAATTTTGCGTTCGGTAAAAATATCATCTCACGCAAAGGCGCAAAGGCGCAAAGAAAAGCATGAACTCTTTCTTTGCGCCTTTGCGTGAGAATTTCTTAATAGCCTTGACAGCTTTGCCGTCAAAACGCTTAGTGAGATAATGAACACGCTTTCCAAAAATGACAATATTCAGCATCGAAGAGGAGTATTCGAGATGAGACGCTTCCCTTTTCTACTGCTCTGCGTGCTGCTCGCTGCGACCGGCGTCGTCGCGCAGCAGTCTGCGCAATTCACGATCAATGACCTGCTCAAGGTGCGTCGCCTCAGCGACCCGCAGCTCTCGCCCGACGGCAAGTGGATCGCCTACAACGTCGGCGACGTGAACATGGACGCCAACAAAGCTATCAACCAGATTTACCTGTTGCCGGTCGGCGGCGGCGAGCCGAAAC
This sequence comes from Acidobacteriota bacterium, assembly GCA_019247865.1. GTDB lineage: Bacteria > Acidobacteriota > Blastocatellia > Pyrinomonadales > Pyrinomonadaceae > JACMLC01. Next base: position 102 of record JAFBAJ010000025.1, on the reverse strand, counting down.
AGTTGACGAACGGCAGCAGCTCTTCGTCCACGCCGCGCTGGTCGCCGGACGGGACGCGACTGGCGTATGTCAACGGCGGGCAGCTGATGATGTTGACCGTCG
>JAFBAJ010000272.1 GCA_019247865.1 Acidobacteriota bacterium | reverse complement strand
ACTTTTGCGGTGGTGACCTAAATTCAACGCTCTGCGCTTTCTCTGCGTGAACTCTGCGCCTGCGGCGTTGAGTGTTTGGCAGCATCATCTCAACGCCGCAGACGCAGAGAAGTCGCAGAGGAAACACAGAGAAAAACAATTTAGGACACTACTACTTTTGCCTTCTTTCTGGACGCTTGGCGTGTGCGTGTGTTAGATTGACGCCGTTCAAGTCTTGCTTGCACGAGGCTGTATTAGAGTGGCCCGTGGGATTTTCGCCGCGCCCGATTTCCTCACATCCTGTTTAAAGGCCACAACTTATTGAAACAAGCGGTCGATTCGTAGTTTTTACTTATCTTAACCGTCGGCTCCAAGCCCGCTGGAACAGAGCGTACAGAGCTTTGGACAAAGAGACTCCTTCAAACGAGACAGGCATTATTAACCTGCACGATGCGCGTGTGCGTCTCCAGCGCCCGCGTGCGGGCGGCGGCGTGTCACGCGAAGCCCTCCAGGAGGAGCTCGCAGAGGCGCGCTCGCTGCTCGATCAGGGGCTTTCGACCGCCGCCGAGGCGCGCCTCAATGCGCTCATCAAAGTCGCGCAGAAGGAGGCCGACATCCTGGCGCAGGCGCGCTGCGCGCTCTCCGAAGCCCTCGATATGCAGGGCTGCTATCGCGAATCGCTCGAAGCGGTCGAGATGTACGAGGCCGCGGAGGCGCGCACCAAACTGGATGAGGCCGTCGCCATGCAACTGCGCGTGCGTATCGGTCTCGCGCAGAACTTTACGGGCGATCATCCTAAGGCCATCGCAGTGCTGAACGCGGCGCTGCGCGAAGCGACCGAGAACGGCTCGGACGCGCAGCTCGGGCTGGTCTACGTCTCGCTCGCGCACATCTATCGCAGCATCAACGAATGTCCCATCGCGCGCGACCACGCGCAGAAGTCGCTCGAACATTACCGCAACACAGGCGACTGGCGCGGCCTCGCCGAAGCCTATCTAGCCATCGCCTTAGCAGACACCTACGAAGGGAACTACGAGGCGGCGCTGGAGAATTACGATCAGGCCCTAAAGCTGGTCGGCGACAATCAGGCCCCTTATTTCCTGGGGAAGATCTACGCGAACCTCGCTGGCGCGTACTGCTTTCTCAAACGCCCGCAGGAGGGCATCGCCTGTTTAGAGAAGTCCATCAGCTATTACGAGCGGACGGAGCACAAGGCCAATGCCGCGCTCGGCTATAACAATCTCGGCGTCAACCTGATCCAGATCGGCGAGTGGGAACGCGCGCACGAAGCGTTGAAGCGCGCGCTCTCCTTAGCCTTCGAGATGGACGGGCGCGGGGCGCGCGTCTCTATGTTCCGCGTCTCGATGATCCTGGATTCGCTCGGCGAACTGCACTTGCTGCGCGGCGATCTCAGTGAAGCTCAGAAATGTCTCGAACGCGCGCTCTCGCTCGCCCTGGAAAAGGGGAACAAGTGGTACATCGGTCAGGCCACGCGCACGCTGAGCCGTTGTCATCTGGCGATGAACGATGCGCCGCGCGCGCTGGAGCTGGCGCGCGAGGCTGTGGACATCGCCGAGCGCATCGGCGACCGTCAGGCGAGCTGTAGCTCGCGGCTGCTCGTCGCGGAGGCGCATCTGCTGAGCGGAGACTTGCAGGCGTGCGCGCAGGAGCTGCAACAGATCACAGAAGAGAGCGAAGAGTCTTCGGACCTGACCGTGACGGGCGAAGCGCAGCGCGTGCGCGGGCTGCTCGCACTGGCGCAGGACGACGCGACGCTCGCAGTGCATCACTTCGGGCGCAGCATCTCGATCTTTGAAATTTTCGGCGACCGTTATCGCGCGGCCTTAGGACATTACGAGCTGGGGCGCGCGTACGCAGCCTCGCAGGCAGAGCGCGCGGCAGAGCATCTGACGCAGGCCGCGCATACCTTCAAAGCTCTCGGCGCGCGACTCGCGTTGAAGGATGCGGAGGAGGCTCTGGCGGCGCTCGACCGCAACGCGCCGGAGCAGCGCAACGAGCCTTCCGCGCTGACACAATTGCTGACGCTGCGCCTCGCGGAGGCCGTCGCTTCGCGCGAGCTGCTCCTGCGCGAGCTGGCCGCAGTCCTGCAGCAGGAGACGAAAGCGCGGCAGGTGCTGATCGCCGAAACAGGAGAGGACAAGCGCCCGCGCGTGGTCGCTTCGCACGGTTGCGAAGGAGAGCTTGGAGAGCGCCTGGCGCATCAGCTCGAAGAGCTGCGGACGGATGCCGAGCGCGAGCGTTTCATGTCGGAGAAGGATGCGGTGATCCTTCCTTTGCGCTCGACGAGCGCGCCGCACGCGACCATCTATCTCGCGCCGCGCGCGGCGAGTCTGCCCGAAGGCGTCTCGCTCCAGCCGCTCCTGAGAGTCGCCGAGCTGGGGATGGATGTCTGTGCGCTCCGTGAGCGCGAGCGCGCAGGGCGCGGGACGCAGGAGCAGACGGCCTACGTCGACCAGAGCCTCCTGCCGGGCTTCATCCATTCGAGCCCGGCGATGACGCGGCTGGTCGAAGAGGTGCACAAAATACGCTCTTCGGACGTGACGGTGCTGGTGACGGGCGAGAGCGGGACGGGCAAAGAGCTGGTCTCGCGCGCGATTCACGCGCTCTCGTCGAGGCGCGCGAAGGTCTTCGTGCCGTTCAACTGCACGGCGGTGCCGAAAGAGCTTTCGGAAGGTTACCTGTTCGGCTACCGGCGCGGAGCTTTTACGGGCGCGGTCAACGATTCGCCGGGCGTGATCCGCTCGGCGGCGGGCGGGACGCTCTTCCTGGACGAGATCGGCGACCTGCCGCTCGACGTGCAGCCGAAAATTCTGCGCTTCTTACAGGAGGGCGAGATTCAGCCGCTCGGCGAGCAGCGTCCGTCGAAGGTTGACGTGCGCATCATCGCTGCGACCAACACAGACCTCGAAGAGATGGTCAAGGACGGGCGCTTCCGCGAAGACCTCTATTATCGCCTCAACGTGATTCGCCTCCGCGTGCCGCCACTGCGCGAGCGCCGCTCAGAGATTCCGACCATCGTCAACTATTACGTCAACCACTACTCCTCCAAGTTCGGGCGGCGCGAGCTGCAGATCACGCCGCAGACGATAGACCTCCTGATGGTCTGCGACTGGCCGGGCAACGTGCGGCAGCTCTGCAACGAAGTGCAGCGCGTCGTCGCGCGCGCAGAGGACGGGATGACCATCACGCCCGACCATCTCTCGCCGGAACTCAAACGCACCTCCGCGCCGATCACCGCTCCGGCGGCCTCCGTCACGCAGCTCGCTTCGGCCCCGACCGCGATCAGCGAGGGACTGACGCTCGCGGACGCGATGGCCGACCTCGAACGCCGCATGATCGCCGAAGCCATGCGCAAGCACAAAGGCAACATCTCGCGCGCCGCACGCGAGCTCGGACTCACGCGCCGCGGCCTCTACCTCAAGCTCGAACGCTATCAACTGAGCGCCAGCGCTTAAAAAAAATAGCTCAATTCTGTTGACGTGATGGACCGTGAATAATAGAATGCGCGCCACCCAGAGACGGGCGCTGAATGTGTCCGTCTCGCCAGCGCGAAGAGTTTTGAGGAATGCTCTTCGGCGCGCCTCACAGTTCCCGCAGACTTGTGAGAAGAGCTGTGCCGTTCGGCGAGGGAGCGGCACAGCTTTTTTTGTCTCTAATCCGGGATGACTTTGTTCAGGATCAGGAGCGCGATGATGCTGAGCGCGATGCAGAGAGCTACCAGATGCCACCAGTGCAGGTTGAGCGCATGACACCGGGCGCATCTGAGCCACCACATGTTGATACGCATCTTACAGCCATGACATCTCATGCCTCCTCTTATAAGCCTTTGCCGCGCCGCTGGCAATAAATAAAAGCTACTTGCGACCGTCCTTCTTAGGCTTCCCCTGCGGCCCCCAGTAATACTTGTTGATGACGAGCTGGTAGGCCGCGATAGCCAGCACCGCCGCCGCGACCGAGACGATGATTAAAAGCGTCATGATGATTAACTCCCCCGCACGCCATTATCCGCACGAAAGACAGGTTCACGCAAAGACGCAAAGGAAAGCATTCTTGTCTTTCTTTGCGTCTTTGCGCCTTTGCGTGAAACTTCTTCTGTTAATGGATCGCTCTCCCTGCCGTTTATCACTGCGAGAGGAGACGGATTTTTGGAGCGATACATGATCGAGACGCGCGGGTTGACGCGGCGCTTCGGGGCGCAGCTCGCGGTGGATGATTTGAACTTGCAGGCCCCGGAGGCGGGCGTCTATGGCTTTCTGGGGCCGAACGGCGCGGGCAAGACGACGGCCATACGCATGCTGCTCGGGCTCATCCGACCGGACGCGGGCGAAGTGCATCTCTTCGGCGAGCCGCTCCACGCCAAGCGCCGAACGCTGATGCGGCGCGTCGGCGCGCTGGTCGAAGCCCCCTCGCTCTATCCGCATCTGACCGGCCGCGAAAACTTAGAGGTCACGCGCCGCATGCTCGGCGCACCGCGCCCGCTGATCGACCGCGCCCTCGAAACCATCAGGCTGACGGAGGACGCACACCGGCGCGTGCGCGAATATTCTCTGGGGATGCGGCAGCGGCTGGGCATCGCGCTCGCGCTGCTCAATCGACCGGAGCTCCTGATTCTGGACGAGCCGACCAACGGCCTCGACCCGGCCGGGATACACGAGATGCGCGAGCTGATTCGCCGCCTTCCACAGGAGTTCGGCG
>JAFBAJ010000757.1 GCA_019247865.1 Acidobacteriota bacterium | reverse complement strand
GAGCCGACCGGAAACCTCGACGCACACATCGGCGAAGAGTTGGGCGCGCTCCTCGCTGCTTACTGCCGCACGCAGCAGGCCGCCGTCGTCATCGCCACGCACAACGAACGGCTCGCGTCGCTCTGCGACCGCGTGCTGCATTTGCGCGATGGAAAGCTCAGCCAGTAGTCTGAAAACCAATGACCGAACCCATCGAAAACGAAGAGCAGCTCACGCCGGAATGGCTGACCGAGAGGCTGCGGCGACGCGGCCACCTCGCGCGCGGGCGCGTCGCCCGGCTGAGCCACAAATCTTTCGGGACCTTCTTTTCTCAGATCTATCGGCTGGAGGTTCTCTACTCCAACGATGCTGCTCCGGCGCTTCCCAACAGCCTGCTGCTCAAAGTCCCTTTCGCGGAGAACGAAGCCGCTTTGAAGATGGGCTTGGATGAAGTGGAGATCTATCAAGCGCTCACGGCGACGATGGCTGACCCGCCCGTGGTGCGCTGTTTTGATTCTGTCTTGTCACAGACATCACAAAAATCGCATCTGCTGCTGGAAGACCTCTCGGAGACACACTTTCAGCCGGAGCTGCCCGTCCCGCCTTCCCTGCGCCATTGCGAGTTGTGCGTCGAGACGCTGGCGCAGTTTCACGCCTTCTGGTGGAACCATCCGGGCCTGGGCACGGAGAGAGGAGTGCTGCTGGATGCGGCGGCGCTCGAAAAGATCGTGAGCCGGAACAGACAGGCTCTCTCAGGCTTTGTGGAATTTCTTGGCGACCGGCTCTCAAAAGAGCGGCGCATCGCCTGCGAGGAGGCTCTGGCCTTCCTGCCTGCGTTCTGGGAGCGGCGGCTGATGTCTGTCGAGCGGAACACGCTGATTCACGGCGACGCGCATCTCTGGAACTTTCTCCATCCGAAAGATGTGGAACACGGGCGCGCTTATCTGATCGACCTCGCGACCACCAACCGGATTCGTCCGCCGACCAACGACCTCGCTTATATGATGGCGCTCCAATGGTTTCCCGCGCGCCGGGCGTTGATGGAGGAATCGTTATTGGGCCATTATCATCGGGCTCTGCTCTCGCACGGCGTGACCGGTTACTCCTGGGAAGATTGCCTGCTGGATTACCGTTATTCGGTGATGACGCATCTCTTCACTCCGGTTCAGCAGTGGGACAGCAAGCAGATACCGGCGATGGTCTGGTGGCATAATTTCGAGAGAATCTCCGAAGCCTACAAAGATTTGCGTTGCGGCGAGCTGGTGTCGAGCTGAATTTATGGCTGACAGCGCCTTAGGATTTCTCCAATCTAATTTTTTAATCAGGCTTTCGGACAGTCTCTCGAATAGGTTATACTGTGCGGGCGCGGGGCCTGGTCGCTCTCGTCTCCCTGAAGCACTTCGCCCGGCACGAGCAATCATAACAACCCAGCACTCGGTATCTGGTTTCATTATGTTCGAACGCTATACGGAAAAAGCTCGGCGAGTCATCTTCTTTGCGCGTTACGAGGCATCGCAATTCGGCGCTCCCGCAATCGAGCCGGAACACCTGCTGCTCGGTCTGATGCGCGAGGACAAGACCCTCACGGGTCGCTTCTTTCCGCGCGCGCAGGTCTCCATCGAAGCCATCCGCAAAGAGATAGAAGGGCGCACGCTCCTGCGCGAGAAGATCTCGACCTCGGTCGAGCTGCCGCTCGCGCCTGAGACCAAGCGCGTCCTGGCCTACGCGCACGAAGAGAGCGACCGCCTCCAGCACCGTCACATCGGGACGGAGCACCTGCTGCTCGGGCTCCTGCGCGAAGAGCGCTCGATGGCCGCAGAGATTCTGTACGAGCGCGGCCTGCGCCTCAACGCCGTGCGCGACGAGATCGCGCGCCAGTCCGGCGCGGATTCCCGCTCGGCGCAGAAGAAGGACACGCAGCATCTGGTCGAGTTCTCGCGTGACCTGACGGACGACGCTGCTTCGGATAAGCTCGACCCGCTCGTCGGACGCGAAACGGAGATCGAGCGCGTCGTTCAGATCCTCTGCCGCCGGACGAAGAACAACCCTGTGCTCATCGGCGAGCCGGGCGTCGGCAAGACCGCCATCGTCGAAGGACTCGCACAGCGCATCGTGCGCGGCGACGTGCCGTCGTTCCTGGAAAACAAACGCATCCTCTCGCTCGACCTCTCGCTCATCGTCGCCGGGACGAAGTATCGCGGGCAGTTCGAGGAGCGCCTCAAGCAGATCATGCGCGAGCTGGTCGAGAACCCGCACTACATCGTCTTCATAGACGAGCTGCACACGCTGGTCGGCGCGGGCAGCGCAGAGGGCTCTCTGGACGCCGCGAACATCTTGAAGCCCGCGCTCTCGCGCGGCGAAATCCAGTGCATCGGCGCGACCACGCCCGCAGAGTTTCGCAAGTCCATCGAGAAAGACCGCTCGCTCGAAAGGCGTTTTCAGGCCGTCAAAGTTCCGCCGCCTTCGGAATCCGAAGCCATCCAGATTCTCGACGGCGTGCGCGAGCGTTACGAGACTTTCCATCAGGTGCGCTACAGCAACGACGCGCTCGAAGCTGCCGTTTATCAATCGAACCGTTACATTCCCGACCGTTTTCTGCCGGACAAGGCGATTGACGTGATCGACGAAGCGGGCGCGCGCGTCAAATTGCGTGTACGGCGCGAGCAGGGCATGCTCGAAGAGAACTGGGGCGCGCCTTTGAACGATTGGCCGCGCACCTCTTACGGCCTCGACCGGCCCATCGGCCTGCGCCTGCCCGAAGATGAAGCAGACCCGCTGGCCGCCGTCGAAGTCACACGCGACGACATCGAAGAGGTCATCGCGCGCTGGACCGGCATTCCGATTACTTCGCTCAAAGAGGAAGAGACGCAGAAGCTTTTACGGATCGAGATGGAGCTGCACACGCGCGTCGTCTCGCAAAGGCCGGCCATCTCTGCCCTGGCGCGCGCCATCCGCCGCTCGCGCGCGGGACTCAAGAATCCGCAGAAGCCAGTCGGCTCGTTTCTCTTCCTCGGCCCGACCGGCGTCGGCAAGACAGAGGTCGCGCGCTCCCTGGCCGAATTCCTCTTCGGCTCCGAACGCTCGATGATTCGCTTCGACATGTCTGAGTTCATGGAGAAGCATTCGGTCTCGAAGCTCATCGGCTCGCCCCCCGGCTACGTCGGCCACGAAGAGGGCGGTCAACTGACCGAGCGTATCCGCCGCTCGCCCTACTCCGTCATCCTCTTCGACGAGATCGAGAAGGCGCATCCGGACCTCTTCAACGTGCTCCTGCAGGTCTTCGAGGACGGCATCCTGACCGACTCGCTCGGCAACACCGTCGACTTCAAGAACGCGATCATCATCATGACCTCGAACATCGGGGCGCGTTTTATCCAGAAGAAGGGGACGCTCGGCTTTCAGGGCACGGCCGACGCCTCGCGCGAGAAGCTGGAAGAGATGGTCATGTCGGCCGTCCGCCAGACCTTCAATCCCGAATTCATCAACCGCCTCGACGAGATCATCATTTTTGACCAACTGCTCGACGCAGACCTGCTCGAAGTCGTCCAGTTGCAGATCAATCAGATGAACAAGACGCTCAACAATCACGGGCTCGAAGTGCGCCTGACGGAAGAGGCCAAGCGCTGGCTCGTCGCCAAAACGTGCGCCGACCGCTCCTACGGCGCGCGCCCCCTGCGCCGCGCCCTGCAAAAACATGTTGAAGACCCGCTCTCGGAGGCGCTGATTCAGGGCCATCTCAGCGAGGCGACGCTGATCGAAGTTTTTCTGGATGAAAATGAGCTGAACTATCGTCCGGCGGGCGTCGAAGAGCCGGGCGACGCGCTCTTAATTCATTAGCACGAACTAAGATAAGGCAAAAGTAAAAAGGTAAAAGGCAAAAGGCTGATCGCCGAGGGTATCCTTTTGCCTTTTACCTTTTTACTTTTGCCTTGTATAATGCGCAACTTTGCTGGACGGGTAGCTGGCAACTGCGCGTGTGCGCTGTGAATCCAACTGCTTCCTGTAAATAGTCCGAACGCAGATTCCAGGGCGTTTACTGTTTGCCTTTTATCTTTTTACATTTAGCTTAATTACGCGCTCCCTAAAGTCTTACCGAGAACTCTGAGGGAAAAGCATTTATGCAAACTCGTCGTGCCTCTCTGCTCATTTTGCTGAGCGCCATCGTCGGCATCGTTCTGCCGCTGGCCGCGCAGCGCACCGCGCTGGCGCAAAATGCGCCGCCGCAACAACTGGTCGAATCCGTGGACGTACAGGGCAATCGCCGCCTGCGCGACGAAGACATCCTTTATTACGTGCAGACCAGACCCGGCGATGTCTTTAATCAGCAGCAGGTTGAGCGCGACTTGCAGGCTATCCTGGCGCTCGGATTTTTCGATAAGACGGCGACTCGCGTGCTGACCGAAGAGGGCGTGCGCGGCGGCGTCAACGTCATCTTTGAAGTTAAAGAGCTACAGATCATCCGCGACATACAGTTCGAGGGCTTGAAGAGTGTCCCGGAATCGGACGTCCTCAAGGCTTTCCGCGAGCAGCGCGTCGGCATCTCGAAAGAATCCATCTACGACCCGGTCAAGGCCCGCAGCGCCACACGCGTCATCAAAGAGCTGCTCGCCTCGCACGGGCGGCCCAACGCCACGATCGAGATTCGAGAGGACGAAGTCTCCGCCACCTCGACCGCCATCACCTTCGTCGTCAACGAAGGCGAGCGCGTCCGCATCGTCGAGATTCAGTTTGAAGGCAACACGATCTTCAGCGACGGCAAATTGCGCTCGCAGCTCAAGCTGGTCAAGGAATCCGGGCTCATCTCGCGTTTTCGCGGGCAGGACATTCTGGATCGGGATAAGCTCGACTACGATCTCAACAACGTGCGCAACTACATGCGCTCGAAGGGCTATCTGCAGGCACGCACGGGCGAGCCGCGCGTCGAAGGCTTGGGCCGTCGCCGGACCGGCTTCTTCATCCCGCTGCCCTTCATCTCTTCGACCGACGAAGCCCTGCGCGTCATCGTGCCCATCACGGAGGGCAAGCTCTACCGCATCGGCGACATCAAGATCGAAGGCAACTCCATCTTTTCGGAACAGGTGATTCAGGCCGTCATCGGTCTCAAGAAGGGCGACGTGGCCGACGGCAAGAGGATTTCGGACGCGCTCTTCAAGAGCCTCAAGAACCTCTACGGCTCGCAGGGCTTCATCCAGTACGAAGCAGACCCGCAGCCGGAGTTCAAGGA
>JAFBAJ010000707.1 GCA_019247865.1 Acidobacteriota bacterium | reverse complement strand
GCGCCAGGAGTTCGTCTCGCGGCGCACGATGGCGATGGTCGACATGCACTGGCAGGCGAGGACGAAGAAGACCATCATCGAGAGCGCGACGAGCGGCGTCCAGGCAGGAGAGCCGTCCGGACGTTTGGCCTCGCGCACGGCTTTGATGAGCGACTCCGATTGCGCCTCGTCATCCGCGCCGACGTTGTAGATGATGCTCAGGGTCGAGACCAGCACCTCGCGCGCCGCGAAGGAAGCGATGAGCGCCACGCCCATCTTCCAATCAAAGCCGAGCGGCGCGATGGCCGGCTCCAGAAAATGGCCCGCGCGCCCGGCAAAGCTCTGCCGTAACTGCTCGCCCTGCTCATCCGTCTCGACGCTCGCCTGCGTCGTCATCTCGCTTCCGGCGGGCGGCGCTTGCTGTGCGCGCGGGAAAGCCACCAGCGCCCAGAGCAGAATCGAGATGGCGAGAATGACCGTGCCCGCGCGCTTCATAAAGAGCCCTGCGCGAGTGAGCATCATCTGGATGATCGTCAACAGATTCGGGACGCGGTACGGCGGCATCTCCATCACGAGCGGCGGCGTCGGAGCCTTGAGGATCGTGCGCTTCAAAATCCACGCGACGCAGATCGCAACCGCGATGCCCAGCAGGTACATCGCCATAATCATCAGCGCGCCGACCGAGAGAAAGCCGTACAGCTTCCGTCCCGAAAAGAAGGCCGCGATCATCAGCGTGTAAACCGGCAGCCGCGCCGAACAGCTCATAAAGGGCGCGATCATGATCGTCGCCAGGCGGTCTTTCGGATTCTCAATCGTGCGCGTCGCCATGATGCCCGGAATCGCGCAGGCGAAAGAGCTGAGGAGCGGCATGAAAGCCTTGCCGTGCAGCCCCACGCCGCGCATCAGCCTGTCCATCAGAAACGCCGCGCGCGCCATGTAGCCTGTGTCTTCCAGGATCGCGATGAAGAAAAAGAGGAGCAGAATCTGCGGCAGAAAGACGAGCACTCCGCCGACGCCCGCGATCACTCCGTCCACCAGCAGGTCTGTCAAAAGCCCCGGCGCGAGCCAACCCCGCACCGCTCCGCCGAGCGCGCCAAAAGCCGTGTCGATCAGGTCCATCGGCAGCGCGGCCCACGAAAAGATGGTCTGAAAGACCAGATACATCACCAGCAGCAGGATCAAAGGGCCGAACAGCTTATGCGTCAAAAACCTGTCGATCCGCTCCGTCGCCGAAGAGGCTTGATGATCCACGCCGCGCACGGTGACGCCCGCCACCTCTTCGATCCAGTCGTAGCGCGCGAGCAGCGGCTGTTGCCACCAGTCCGGGTCGGACGCCGCGAGACGCTGCCGCGCCTCTCTGACCAGCTCTCGCCGCTTCTCGTCCGGCGGCAAGTCTTCGCCGAAGAGGTCGCGCATGGCCGCGTGGCGCTCGACCTGATCTTCATCATTGCTCATCAGCGCGGCCAGCTCGCGCTCGGACTCTTCCGGCAAACGCCAGCCAGCGCCCGGCGCTCCCTCTGCGACGGCTCTGACCACGGCCTGCGCCAGCGCCTCTGTCCCGAGCTTCTGCGACACAGTGACGGGCACGACCTGCACGCCGAGCGCGGCTGAGAGCTGTGCGACATCAATCTCCAGCTTGCGACGGCGCGCCAGATCAAACATCGTCAAAGCGAGAACGAGCGGGCGGCCGTATTCCAGAAGCTGCGCGACGAGATACAGATTGCGGTCGAGGTTGGTCGCGTCCACAACGCAGACGATAACGTCCGGCGCAGAGAGCCCTGTCATCTGTCCTGTGATGACGTTGCGCGCGATCTGCTCGTCCATCGAGGTCGCGTCGAGGCTGTAGAGTCCGGGCAGATCGATCAGGCGTGCGGGCGGAAGATTCGGCGAGATGAGCCAGACGCCCTCTTTGCGCTCGACCGTGACGCCCGGATAGTTGGCGACCTTCTGCCTCAGGCCGGTCAGAGCATTGAAGAGCGTGGTCTTGCCTGCGTTCGGATTGCCCGCGAGCGCGACCGTCAGAGGCCGCGCCCCCGGCCTCAAAGTGCCGGCAGGCTTACCCACTTGAGCAGGGGATTCGACGGTAGTGCTCATAAGAAAAGTGACGTGTGACGTGTGACGAGCTACAACAACTTCCGGCGGGTCAAACGTTACTCGTCACCGGTCACTACTTTGATCGTTTGCGCTTCTTCGCGGCGGACGGCGAGGTGATAGCCACGAACGCGGATTTCGAGCGGGTCGCCGAGCGGCGCGCTCTTGATCATTCGCACCGGCGCGCCGGGCACGACGCCCATCTCCATCAGACGCCGCGCGATGGCTCCGCTGCCCGTGACGGCCAGCACACGCGCGCGTGCTCCGGCTGGAAGATGCGCGAGGGAAAGGTCTGTGGCCGGCAGGCTCTCTAAGATGGCGTTACGCATAATCTAAAATTTCCAGATGAAAATTAAAGCGGACGGAAAAGCCGAATTGCCCCTCCTCCATCAACACTATATCCGAATTGAAATTAAATTTCAATTTCATGGTGGGGCGGGGCGGAAAGAAAGTTTGGACGGCCTTTTAAAGTCTTACTGCCGGACGATGGGCAGAATCGCGAGGTCTGCGCGCACTTTGCCGTTCGGCGTCGTGGCGGCGATGCGCAGCGGCAGGCGGCGCTGGTCGTCGCTGACCCAGAGCCTGAGCGCGTTGCGGTCGCCCTGCGCGTCGTCTGTCGTGAGCGAGAGTTGCAGCGCGGAGATCTGTTGACCGCCGAGCTCAATCGTCTCGCGTTTGAGGAAGGTGATGAAGAGCGTGCGCGGGCGATTGTTGACGAGCAGCGAGACCGCGTTCGGCTTCGGCGATCTGAGATTGAAGGAGCGCAGAGCGTAAAAGACTGAGAGCAGGTCGTAGGTGCCGACCGGGACATCCATCCGCGCGCCGTTCTCTGCCGTCGCGTTGCCGCGATCCTGATC
>JAFBAJ010000602.1 GCA_019247865.1 Acidobacteriota bacterium | reverse complement strand
GGAGAAGGCGCTCCCGGTTCCGATGCGAGACACCGACGGGCTGCAAGCCAGAGAGCCGTGGTATTCCGACGGCGCTTTCGCTTCCCCCAGGCAGGGCCAGGTGGAAGTCTCCATGTCAAAGACCATGGCAGAGGAGCTGGCGCTCAGCTTCCAGCCTCTCTCCGGCGAGCGGCAGGGCAAGGCCGGAACTCCGCTTGAGAGCGTCGCGCGTGCCGCGCAATATCAACTGTGGCTGGTGGCACGCCGTCGCGGTGCGCCGCTCGATAGGTTCTCGACACACTTCCTCACAGGCACACTGGTTGATTTCCGGCAGAACTGGGATGCGACGCTCAAGACTCCCGGCGGCGGCTTCCGCATCAACGTTCCGGTCGGCGGCGGCGACCAAAACCTGGTGCGTTTCACAGGCCCGATCCCGCAAGACCTCGGAGCGAAAGAGACCAGCACCTCCAATGTCATCTCGTCCTGCACCTCTGCCTTCGGCAAGGTCGATTTTGAAGTGGATGATAAAGAGGCGAAGGATTCTCCGAGTGCTGTCCGCCTCAGACGGCAGATGATGAATTTTAAGGGCCAGGCGATCCCGGCCTTGTGGCTGCTGCCCAACGCCGCACCATTGGATTACAAGCCTCTGGTCACGATGCGCATTCGGGATCCAAAGGCTGACGGCAGATTTGAAGTCGGACTCATCCAGAACCTCATCGAAGTGGACTGGCAAAACCACTACTCGAACGGAGAGGTGGTCCCAAGCCGCTGCGTGCGACCCTTACCGATCAGAGACGCCGCGGAAAACTCTGATGAAACCGATACCGTCTTTATGAAGAACAGCGAGCCGGAGTTGGCTCAGTTCTCACTTCAACGCCGGCAGGCACGTCTCAAATTGCAGGATACTCCGGGCGGCCCGGCTATGCTCGACCTGGCGAACAATCCGGTCTGTCCAGCCAAGCAGAGCAGCACGCTGACGCGCATTATCTCGAACAGCAAATTCAGAACCTGGGTCGGCGTGAGGTTTGCAAAAGATGATACGTGCTTGAAATTTCTGCATTACATTGATTGGAAAACGACCTACGAAGCTATCACCAACCCCGACCGGCTCCTCTCCGGCAAACTGGAGGTGCTCTCTTCGGGCGATACTGAGAAACCTGGCCTCACCGGCCTCGCTAATCAAGACTGCGGTTCCGATTACTCTACGCCTTGCAAGTAGAGTTACAGAGTTTTGATCTTCAAGTATTGAGGTAGACCACTATCTGCGGCTGAAGTTTGTCTTGAAGAGAGCGGTTGTTCCTCCGTCAAGATGGCTAACGTCTTGCGATATTCTATGGCCTCACAGTCCAAAACCATTTCGATCTCCCCATGATTTTTACGGACGGCATCCGCGATCTCCTCGATGGATACCCGAAAGAACTCCCTGCGTTCATTAACTCTATTAATCCGCCGATGCTTAAACAATTGGTGCAAGGTGTGTTCAAGCTTGGGGGCATCTTCCGAGTAGATGATCGCATGCACATCGAAGTGAAATGGCACAGAGGCATCGCCCAGTTCGCGGACCCGATCCAGTGGGTCAAGCCGCCGCGTCATCCCGATCTTAAACACCTGCTCCCCAAAGGAACCGATGTTTGAAATGATGTATACATGGCCGGAGCGTGTCATCTGAGCGCGCGACATCGCGCGGGCCTTATTAGCTTGAGCTTCTGCCAGTTTCTGTTCTAACTCTCCGATCTTTATGAGGAGCTTTTCCTGCTTCTTCCCGACTGCGTCCGCTACTTCTTCGCGTGCGCGCACCAGCGCATCGGAATAACGCGCCTCTTCTCGTTCGGCCTCCTGTTGGGCTCTTTCTAATTCACGGAGCGCTATCTCCTCCTCGCGCATCTGCTCGCGGATACGCCGCTGTTCCTCCTTCTCTTCCTGCAGTTTCTCCTGGTACTCGTGAACGAGATAAAGCTCCTTCAGTTTGAGTTCCAGATAGCCCGGCACTATCTGGCATTGCTGCACTTCAACCAGACTATTGATAGTCTCCCATGCTTTACGAATGCGCGTTTCCATGACATGTATGTTGTTATATTTGACCTTCGCAATCGCAGCATCGCATTCACCGTTGAAGGCACGCAGTATCAGCCTGAGCGTTTGATTTGTCTGTTTACGACCTGCGGCGCGGCTGCCATCTACAGTCCACTCTATACGGCAGATGGCAGCAACCTTACTCTTAATCATCCCCTTCTGATGTTCCCGGATCTCTTCAAGCGCCGATTGATAATGCTCGGAAGAAGCAAAATTATAGTGCGGCTTATAAAACCCGAACGATTGCAGGTGAGCCTCTTCGCTAAGCGGTTTGACCTCCTCCAGGAGCCGGTTAATATTTGACTGAAGAGAATGCAGTTCATCAGCCATGCGCTGCTTCTGCTGCTGAAAAGTCTGAAACGCCTGGTGCTGCGCCTCCTGTGCCCGCGCATTGATAGCTTCTAATTCAACTTGAGCCCGCTGGCTTTGTTCCTGGAGCTGTTGAGCTGCGCGTTGCTGCTCGACGTGGAGGCCTTCTATATCAGCAGTCAGCCGCGTGCGATCTGCTTCGAGATTGCCGAGTTCCTGCCTTCGCTTTAATTCAATTTCTATCACTTCCCGTTTTCTTAAATCTTCAATCTCACTCATCGCTTGTTGCTTTTGAGCCTGAAGCTCCTCGTGCTCCCGCCGCTTGAGAGCCTCAATCTCATTGATCACTCGCTGCTTTTCAGCATCTATATCTACGATCGTGCGAACACGATCCTTTAGCTCAGAGTGTTCCTTGATTAGCCCTTGATGCTCCGCATTCAGTTTGCGAAAGCGAAAATAAAGTAGAGTGAGAAGCCCTGAAACAGCTAGTGCTGAAATTAGTAGGATAGGAGTAAGCATGGGAGCCTCCGTGGATTGTTAATCGGGATGACTAAGCCTGGGTACGTGAGAGCGATCTATAACTTCCGACGGCGTGCGATAGATTAGCATGGCCGCGCGAAATAGCGCACGTGCGGGTTAGCGGATCCGTGTGAAGAGTTGAAAGAGGAGAGTGAATTGGGCGGGAGGTGTGGGAGCCTCCCGCCCTGTGGAAGAAGCGCGCGACCAGTGAAAGAGCTCAGGCACTGGCCGTCAACGTATTCTGAGGGGCGACCCGGAAGGACTGAACTTGATGTTGTATTGCCATTGCCAGTTCGACGGGATCATGAACGTCTCCTCGACCGGCACTCCGTTCTCCTGGTTCTTGCAGTGCGAGAAGCCGCCGCGGTTCGTGCTCGAAGCGAAGACGGAAGTGGGAGCGGTTTCAAACGGTCTGAATTCCGCCCAGCCCAGCGTCTCCATCGCGCGCCAGGGCTTGAGCGGATAGGTCGTCGCGCAGCCTGACGAAGCCGAGCGATTGGTCCAGGGAAAGAGAATGCGCGCCAGTTTCTGCGTGTAGTCATAAGTGATGGCGAAGATCGGAGCCGTCTCCTGCGTCATGTTGTCCGTCATTAAGGTCAGTCGCGCCTCGTTGCCCAGCACCCCGTTGATACGTGCGCCGACGAAGTAATAATTCACGCCCGTCCGAACATTATCAAGCGCGCTGAGAATTATGCCCGTCGTGTCCTCTCCGGGGTTGGGTCTGCCATCGATATGCCTCCGCAGAAGCGCGCGCACGCCGATCGCGATGGCGTAAGCATTCTCAGTCGTATAGATAGTTTTGTTGGCATTGATCGCTTCGGCCTGCACCAACAGGTCTTTGACATGATCCGTGCCCTTAGGACCGTTGTGCGCCCAGCCGAGCGCACGCGCCAGCAGCGGGCCGCGATCATCCGTGCAGGTGTGCTGCGGCGTCGAGCGCATTCCGGCCAGCGGGATGAAGGGGCCGTCGTATCTGTTGTGGCAGCCCTGTTGAGACGGGTCGTTGAACGGGTTCGGGCCGTCGCTGTAGTTGAAACGGTTGAGCTGTCTGGTGGCCGGGCATTTCCCGGCGGCGAGCGCGTAAATCCTCCAGTTCAATTGCAGATAGAGCCTCGCCCGGTCGAGCACGAGGCCCACCTTGGTTCGCCTGTCTGCATTCGCCGGGATGTCCGGGATAGTTGGATACTCTTTGACCGCCCAGGCGTGCGTCGCGATGATGGCCGAAGTCGTTTCCGCATCATAAGTGTTCGAGAACAGCTCCGCGCC
>JAFBAJ010000587.1 GCA_019247865.1 Acidobacteriota bacterium | reverse complement strand
TGAGAAGGTCAGCACCACGGTCTTGAGGGTGCTGAGGTCGAGCCATTCATTACCCTTGAGACTGAAATCGAGTCGCCACAAGGTGAACGGGCTGAGGCCGATGTAGCCCTGGCTGTCCTCGCCTGGATTGCCGCCGGCGGTGTTCTCAGGATCATCATAGTCGATCTTGTAAGTGGAGGCACGCGGCCTGTGGCTGAAGACGTGCAGGGCGCGCCCGGCTTGTCCAGCTCCGTCTCGCTGTTCAGCACCGCCTCTCCGCTGTGGATCAGATTCAGAAAGAGCACGTGCGAGCCGCCCGCCACGTCCGGGAATTCCAGCTTGAACTCGCGCGCGATAATGCGGAAATGACCACCTTCGATCTTTTCTCGATGAAGAAGATGACAAATATCATTCTTTCACAGCAGGCAGATCTCTCACGAGGATAGCTTGTCGCTCAGGGTGAAGAGCGGCGAGGAGGTTGCGATGCTGGAAGAACCAATACAAAGTCCACGTAACAACTTAATTTTGCAGCTACAGTGCTCACGAACAATAAAGTTGTTCGCCGGATGATCCTTAAGTTCTTTATTTTCGACTGCCCAAAAGGTTGTTCGGGAAATAAAGTTCTTCCCCGGAAGCTGATTTTGCCATAACCCTGAAAAATGCTTGAACAATAAAGTTCTTCCCTGAGCGAGCCGCAGTATTGAATTGCGGTCGGCTTTGGCGCAAAATGGCGGCTGTTGGATGGGCTTTTTTAGGCCCGGCCTTTCTCAAGTCGGGGTTGATTCTCAGAACTACTTCTCGCCTCTGCCTGCTTATCTCAAAGGAGAGCCTGACCTATGATCGGCCAGACGATCTCTCACTATCGCATCCTGCGTAAACTCGGCGAAGGAGGGATGGGGATAGTCTATGTCGCGGAAGATACGCTGTTGGGGAGGCAGGTTGCGATCAAGACGCTGACGCTCCCGCAGACGCCCGGACGGGGACACTTCCGCACCCGGTTCCTGCGCGACGCGCGTGCTGCTTCGGCGCTCAATCATCCGCACATCGCAACCATCCATGATTACGGCGAAACAGAGGAGGGGCAACCTTACCTCGTGATGGAGCTGGTCAACGGCCAGAGCCTGTGCGAGCTGCTCAGCCGTGATGCGCTGCCGCCGGAGCGTGCGGTCGAGATCGTCGAGCAGGTCGCGGAAGCTATCGCGGAAGCGCACCGCCACGGCATCATTCATCGTGACATCAAACCCTCCAACGTCGCCATCAACAGGCGCGACGAGGTTAAGGTGCTCGATTTCGGATTGGCGAAGCACTTCGAGACCGGGTCACCGGAGGAGATGGGTGAAAGGGCTGCGCTCTCAGCTACGGAGACGCTCGAAGGCGTCATCATCGGCACGCCTTCATACCTGTCGCCGGAGCAGGCCCTCGGCCTGCCGGTTGATAAGCGGAGCGACATTTTTTCGCTTGGCTCGCTGCTGTACGAATGCCTCACCGGCCGGCCTGCTTTCAACGGCACGGGGCTGGTCGAAATCTGCGCTCAAGTCGTCCGCGATGACCCGCCGCCGCCCTCGCAGCTCAATCCACACATCCCCGAAGAACTTGACCGCCTCACGCTCAAAGCCTTAGCCAAGAAGACGGATGAGCGTTATCAAACAGCCGATGCGCTGCTCGAAGATTTGAAGTCTGTTCAAGCTCTGCTGGCAGAGGGCGCACACGCTCACCGCCGTCGCTCGACGCGCCCGTCAATCGGCGCACGCTTGCGTTCGGCCCTGCCCTCCGTCTCGAAGAGGACACGCCTCATGGTCTGGGCCTTTTCAGCGGTGGCGCTCGTGCTCTCGCTGCTTGTGTTCTGGAATTCGGTTCGACGCGGGCGTCTGCCCGAGCCGTCGCCGGAAGCGCGGCGCTGGTATCAGGCCGGAGTCAACGCTCTGCAGGACGGCAATTACTTCAAAGCGAGCAGCATGCTTGAGCAGGCCATTCAACAGGACACGCAATTCCCGCTGGCACACGCGCGACTGGCCGAAGCCTGGATCGAGTTGGACTATGAAGACAGGGCGACGAGCGAGATGCTGCGTGTGACCGAATTGATGCCCAATTTTTCGGGGCTGTCCAAGCTCGACACGCTCTACCTGCAAGCCGTCACCGCCACTGTGCGCCGCAACTACCAGGGCGCGGTCGAAAACTTTGAAGAGGTCGTCAGGCAACAGCCGGAAGCCGAGAAAACGGCCGCCTACTTCGACCTCGGACGCGCCTACGAGAGAGTCAGGGATGTCGAGCGCGCCATCGGCGCTTTTGAAGAAGTGACGCGACGCGACGCACAGCACGCCGCGGCCTTCCTGCGTTTAGGCACTCTACACGCTCGCCGACTGGATGAAGCGAAGGCCAACGCTGCCTTCGACAAAGCGCAGGCGCTCTACAACGCGCAAAGCAATTTCGAGGGCCTGGCCGAAGTTTTCTATCAACGCGGCACTTTCCTCAACAGCATGGATAAGCTGCCCGAAGCGCAGGCGCAGTTGCAGCGCACGCTCGATCTGGCGCTGACGACCGACAACAGGCCGCAGCAGATTAAAACCCTGCTCCAACTCGCCAGCGTTTACTACAGCACCGGCGACACAACTCGCGCGCAGCAGTCCGCGAATCGTGGAATCGAACTCGCGCGCTCAGAGCAACTCGACAACCTGACGACGAGCGGCCTGATCGACATCGGCAATACGTTCTACCTGCGCGGCGAATACGGCGAAGCCGAGAGGTATTTCGAGCAGGCGCTTCAGATTGCGAAGGCCAACAAAGGGCGACGCGCGGAGGCCAGAGCATTGCTCTCGCTCGGCAGCCTGTTCGTACAGCAGGGGCAGGGAAGCAAAGCTTTGAGCTATCTGGAACCCGCGCTCGCCTTTTACCGGCAGGGCAACTTTCGCAGAGAGACAGCACAGGCTCTGCTCCTGCTCGGCTCCGCCAACGAGCAGCAGGGAAACAACGAAGCCGCCCTCGAATCCTTCAACCAGCAGCTTCAACTGGCCGAACAACTCGGTGACCAGACACAGGTGGCTCATACGCACGCTTCGATGGCTGTGCTTCTGGAACATCAGGAACAGTTCACGGAGGCGCTCAAACACGTTGACGAGAGCTACCGGATCAACCGCTCGCTGGGGCTGGAGCCGAAGACCGGCTATACCCTCGTCAATCGCGGCAACATGCTCCGGCAACTGGGGCGCTACGCGGAAGCGCGCGAGGCGCTCGACCAAGCCTTCGATATCGTCAACCGGCCCGACGGGATGGACAAGCAACTGCTGGCCTGGCTCTATCTCTCCAAAGCGCAGATGGCCCTGAGCGAGGAGCAGTATCGCGAAGCCCTCACGCAGAGCCAGAAAGCCGCAGCCCTCGGCGGCACACAGGACAAAAACTTTTTCGTGCAACTCACCTACACGGAAGGGATGGCGCGAATCAACTCTGGCATGTTACGTGCAGGCTTCGCAGAGTGTCAGAAAGCAGTTGACGCAGCGACGCAGACGGGCGACCCGCGGCTCATCAGCAGCGCGCGGCTGGCTCTCGCTGAAGCGATGCTGGCGAGCGGCGACGCGCAGGGCGCGCTCGACATGGCCCTGCAAGCACGCGAAGCTCTTTCTCGTCTGGGGCGGCGGCACTCCGAATGGAGAGCGTGGCTCATCGCCGCGCTCTCCAGCCAGCGGCTGCGCGACGCGGCGCAGGCGAGCGAGTACGCCTCGCACGCGAGCGAACTGCTCTCGGCGCTCGAAAGAACATGGGGCGCGAATGATTATCGCAGCTATCTCTCCCGTCCGGATGTCCAGCGCTATCGCCGGCAACTCGATGCGCTCCTGCCGGGAGTAAACCACCAGACTCTCAACCTCAAAAGGAGCAACGACCATGAAAGCGCAAACAGCAGAACCAGAGCAAACACTCCATCCACAGTCGCGTGATTGGGAACCACTCACGCCAGTCATCGTCAAGCCCGGTGCCGGCGCCGAAGCGGTCGCCACTGTGGTCAATATTCAATCCCCCATGCCCTTCGAGGATTTCACCGATAGGGTTTGGAGAGCAGCTCAATCTCAATTGCCCGGCAGAATTTATGGCGTGACCATCACGCTTGACTTGCAGGTGACACATGCCGTCTCATTCGCTACCGATGATCAACTGACCGCCGTGGAGATATTTTACGACCAGCAGCATTTACTCGTTGAAGAGGAACGAGTGGCGCTTCCGACCGGGGACAAGGTCATGATCGCTCTCAGCTCGCCCGTCGAGTTTCAGGTGACCGAAGGAGGGGAGAATGTGTGGCACGATTCTGCGGCTACGTTTCAGAGCCAGGTTACCGGCGTAGTCATCAAGCGAGGCGACGATATCCTTGAGGATTTTTCCCCCTTGCCCTCCAATTCCACCATCTACGTCAACATTAACTGGGTATAAAGTGTGCTGCCTTTCAGCGAGCGCCATCCGGCAACAGGGGCGCGGATTACTTCCAACAGTAATCCGTGCCCCTGTTGCTCATGATGTTTTGGTGGTCGTCAGGGGTGAGATTCGCGGAAACATCGATGGCATGATCTGCCATTCCGGCCATTGGAGATTAGGGTCCGGGTTCGGACATTTGGGGAGGATGACGCTTAAAAACCCGAAGAGTTGCGGGTCGGGCATGTCTATGTGCCCGCTGTCGAACGCAGCACCCGTCAGACGGAACGGGCCGAACGCCAGCTCGTCTCCGGCAGCAGCCTGCGCCGCCAGTTCTCTGAAGAGCGTGCCGTCGTCCTGCCATTCGATCTTCACGTCGCGGGCGAGCACCGCCGTCTGCGGAAGAACAGGCATCCGCCCGGTCGGCACGACGCTCCCGGCGAGATCGCCGCCGGTGGAAACCATGTTGCCGTATGAGACGCTGGCGGGCGACCAACGCCACGCGCGGCTAAAGAAGAGGTCTGTGTTCATCCACGGCCGGATGATTTCCACGCGGCGCAGACGACAAGCTAAAACAAACCTGAGCGGCTCGCCCTCGATGCGCCGGGCGTCGCGCCGGAAATCACCGCTGGCCGAGGCGAGAAAGCCGGGCGGCGGATTGGCTGTCGGACATCCGCATGAGCAGCCGGACTCTGTGCCGACCGCGCCGGAGCGTTGCTGGTTGGCGAAGTCTTTGTCATCAAAATGAAAGTCAGTCCAACCGAACTCGCTGAACCACTGCTCGTAAGGCGGGAGCGAGTGTATCAGTTGAAACTCGCTGTCCGTTCCCGCGACGCGAGTCCAACGCCGGTACAAGTCTGCCAGCCGTGCCCAGTAGAGAGCGGGTTCGAGCGCCTCATACTCGGAGACGATGCGGAGAGCACGTTCCACGTCCCCTTTGTGCCCCAGCTCAGTCCACTCCGTGGATGCCAGCTCAAGCTCTGCGATAATGTTGGGCGGGACATTCGCCCCGCCGTTCTGCTCTGTGGACCAAGCCTGCTCGTAGGCATCGAGTGCTTCCAGGTATTTCAGCTCATACGTCTGATATGCTTCGTAGGCCGGTGTCGGTTCGTCGTCGGGCAGAAAGAGGTAGGCCATCGCTTCGTCCAGTTCCTGCTTTTGTCCGGGCGTGAGACTGACGAGCGGCGTCTCCTTGCCGTCGAGGATAGACTTGTAGATGTCTGTCACCGTGCCGACTCCCTCGCGCAGAATCCAACTGCATTCGAGCGTCGGGCTGAGCGCGTTGGAGATGTAATACTGTGTTTGAGGGTCGTTAACGTCCAGATGTTGATTGATGTAGAGTCCGGGAATCATGACTGACAGCATCGAAGGGCTATCATCTCCGACGGCATCCCTGACGGAGAACGTGGCGGCCAGCTTGCTGTAGAGCTGGACGAAAGTTTGGGCCGAGATGTCCACCATTAGAAACTTCCTCCGGCCGGCGATGGAGGCGCGTGTGAGACACGTTCGTTCGGCGCGCGTCTCACACGCGTCCATGCTGGCTAAGACGGCCAGACCAGACTCGCATCGGGGTCGGGCGACTCCGGCAGGAGCTGGCAGATCAGCGCGATCACCTGCACGTCTTTGGCCGTGATGCCGTTGACCGCGATCGTGCCCTTTTCCGAGCCGGTGTTGTTCTCCATGTTGAAGCGACCCGAGATCGAGAACGGCCCGATCCCGACCGAAGCGTTGGCCGCGATGGCGCGGTTGAACTCTTCGACCTGCGTCTGGTTGAATTTGCCGTTGATGACGAGGTCTTTGGAGAGGATGGCGGCGGTCGGAATCACCGTCATGTCGCCGGTGGGAGCGACGTCTCCGAAGATGTCGCCGCCGGTCGAGAGTTTGCTGCCGTAGGTCGGCGTGCCCTTAGCCCAGCGCCAAGCGCGGCTGGAGAGCACAAGCGGGTTCATCCAGCTGCGATCAAACGAGACACGCATCAGCTTGCAACTGAAACTCAAGTCCGTCTGGTCTATCTTGACGAACTTGGAATCCTGCTCGAATGACCCGTCGCCCGAAATGCGAAAGATCCCGAATGAGCCGTCGAGGTTGCCGGACACACCCAGGGATTCGGAGTTCCGCTGGTTGTCCATGTCCGTTTGCGTGAAAGTGAAATCCGTCCAGCCGGCATCGCCGAACCAGTTGCGGTAGGGCGGCGAGAAGCCGACGACCTGAAACTCGCTGCCCAGATCGGCTTCCAGCGTGCCCTTATTGTATCGCTCCCGCAACTGGAACCAAAAATTCTCCGGCTCCAGTGCTTCGTAAATGCTGATGACCGCAATCGCTGACTCGACTGCGCTCTTATGTCCGAGTCCTTCCCATGACCGCAGCGCGCTCGCCAGCTTGAGCTTGATAGACCTGGGAATTGGCGCGCCGCCGTTGGCCGCGGTCGCGTAGGCCGCGTCATAAGCGTCCAACGCTTCGTAGTACTTCAATTCGTACTCGCTATATTTCTCAGAGTCCGCTTCGAGCGTCTGTTCGGCCTCTTGCAGTTTTTTCTTCTGGTCGGGCGTGAGATTGGAAATCGGAGCCTCTTTGTATTGGAGAATCGAATCGTAAACGTTGGAGACGGTGCTGGCCGCCGGTGTGAAGACCCAACTGAACTGAGGCACGACGTTGAACAGAACCGATAACGCATAGTTATCATCCTTGTTCTTGATCGGGTCCATGTTCGGCGGGATGTACTGGCCGGGGTTGTAGATAGCGAGCAGCGATTGCGGATTCTGATCTCCAATGCCAGCGAAAATCGTCCCCCGCCGGCC
>JAFBAJ010000548.1 GCA_019247865.1 Acidobacteriota bacterium | reverse complement strand
CAGACGTTCGGCCACGAGTTCGTCGGCGTGGTGGAGGAAGCGTCGGACGCGCCCGACTTGATTGGGCGGCGCGTGGTCGGCGAGATCAACGCGGGTTGCGGCCATTGCGCACAGTGCGTGGCCGGTGACCCGCGCCATTGTCCGGCGCGGACTGTGCTCGGCATCCACGGGCGCGACGGCGCGCACGCGGAGTTTCTGACTTTGCCGGCGGTCAATCTCCTGCCCGTGCCGGACGACATGCCGGACGAGGTCGCGGTCTTCGCCGAGCCGCTGGCCGCCGCGCACGGCATCACGGAGCGCGCGGCTGTGACGAAAGAGACGCGCGTCGCGGTCATCGGCGACGGCAAGCTGGGACTGCTCTGCGCGCAGGCGCTCGCACTGACCGGAGCGCAAGTGCTGCTCGTCGGCAAGCACGACGAAAAGTTGAGCATCGCCGCGCGGCGCGGCATCGAAACGGCGAAGCCGGATGAAGTGCAGGCGCGCGCGCGTGCGTTCGATGTCGCCGTCGAAGCTTCGGGCGCGGCGGCTGGCTTTGCGCTGGCGCTCGATTTGTTGAGGCCGCGCGGCGTGCTCGTGCTGAAATCAACTTTTCAGGGAAACACTTCGATCAACGCCGCGCGCATCGTCGTCGACGAGCTGAGCCTCATCGGCTCGCGCTGCGGACGCTTTGCTCCCGCGCTCGATCTGCTTAGAGACCAGCGCGTCGATGTCCTGAGCCTGATTAGTGAAGAATACTCTCTCGCGGACGGCGTCCGCGCCATGCAGCGAGCGACCGCGCGCGGAGTGCTCAAGGTCTTGCTCCGAAGGTCTTAGGTCTTTGCCCGCATCAAAAGCCGCAGCGCGGCGTAATGTTTATAGCCCGCAGCCGCAGAGCGGCATCATTAAAAGCCGCAGAGCGGCGGCATTAAAGCCGCAGAGCGGCGAAATGTTTATAGCCTCAGAGCGGCGAAATGTTTATAGCCGCAGGGTGGCCTCATGAAGAGCCGCGGAGCAGTCATGATTAATAGCCGCAGAGCGGCGGCATGTTTATAGCCCGCAGCCACCACCCGATTTGAAGCTCCTTTAGGAGCGACATATTCCGCTCCTGACGGAGCTCGATTGAGAGAGATTGGACGGGCTATAAATATCCAGCTCCTACGGAGCTTGGTTGAGAGAGCACAGAAGGTCTATAAACATCTCGCTCCGACGGAGCTTCGTTCAGCGGCTTTTTCCACACAGCTTCTGAGACCAAAGGCCAAGCTTTGCGGCTTGAGTCCGGTTTCGTTATACTGACAGAACTTCCTAACTCATGCGCTAATCCGACGCCGACGCATGGGCGTATCATTTGAGCCGAGGCGTTGTGGCAATAGTGGCTCTCTTTTGATAGGTGGTGTGTAATGCTAGAGCTTCACAAAAACCAGACGACGGATAGTGAGCGAGCGATTCTGAAGAAGTTGCGCGTGTGGATCGCCGCGCTGGCGGTGGCCTGCGTGGCGGCCGGCATCGGCATCGGCGCGCTGCTCGCGGGGCGTCCGGTCGTCGCACAGAACGAGGCGCAGATCGCGCGCGCCCCCGAAGCCCTCTCGGCTTCGTTCGTCGAGATCGCGCGGCGCGTCGAGCCGGCGGTCGTCAACATCGATACCAAGACGGCTGTGCCCGAAGTCGCAGACCGCGAGTCGGATGAAGACGGCGATTCAGGCACGGGCGGCCCTTCGACCGGCAACCCGCTGCTCGATATGTTTCGCAAGCAGCCGCGCCGCCCGTCCTACGGCGTCGGCAGCGGCTTCATCGTCGACCCAAAGGGCTACATCCTGACCAACCAGCATGTCGTGCAGGGCGCGACGCGCATCACCGTGCGCCTCCAGTCGGGCGAAGAGTTGCCCGGCAAGGTCGTCGGCGTGGATGAAGAGACGGATGTCGCGGTGGTCAAGGTCAACGCGACGCGCGACCTGCCGACGGTCAAGCTCGGCGATTCGACTTCGGCGCAGGTCGGCGACTGGGTGCTCGCCATCGGTTCTCCCTTCGGCCTGGATCAGACGGTGACGGCGGGCATCATCTCGAAGCTCCAGCGCGAGACGCCGTTCTTCACCAGCTTCCAGCAATTTTTACAGACGGACGCCGCCATCAATCGCGGCAACTCC
>JAFBAJ010000407.1 GCA_019247865.1 Acidobacteriota bacterium | reverse complement strand
ATCTCACGCCAAGGCGCAAAGGCGCAAAGAAAAGCTTGATTGCCTTTCTTTGCGCCTTTGCGCCTTGGCGTGAGATTGCTTTATTCCGGCACGTACGCAGACGGCACCGGGATGTCTCCGGCTGCGCCGAAGAAGTCTGCGCGCAGTTGGCCGGTGGTGCTCAGCAGGATGTACCAGTTGCCGTTGCGGAAGACTGTGACATCGTACTTGCCGTCGCCGTCGAAATCTCCGGGCGCGGGCTTGTCGGTGCTGATGCCGAAGCCGATGGCTGTGAAGCCCTGCTGGCTGCGGAGCAGATACCAGGTTCCGCTGCTCGGCCTGTAGACGGCGATGTCGGTCTTGAGGTCGCCGTCGTAATCGCCCTGCACGGCCTTGTCTCCGACCGCGCCGAACTGCGTCCCGCTGAAGGAACCGTTCGTGCTGAGGAGCATGTACCAGCCGCCGTTGCTCGGACGATAGACCGCGACTTCGCTCTTGCCGTCGCCGTCGTAATCGCCCGTCACAGGCTGGTCGCCGTTGGCTCCGAAGGGCACGACGCGCAGGCTGCCGTTGGTGCTCTGCTTGATGTACCAGGTGCCGTCGGTCGGGCGGAAGACGGCCAGGTCGGTCTTGAAGTCGCCGTCAAAATCGCCGATGGCCGGCAGGTCTCCGTTCGTGCCGAAAAGGTCGGCTCGGAACGCTCCGTTACTGCTGTTGAGGATGTACCAGTAACCGCTCGACGGGCGGAAGACGGCGAGGTCGTTGCGGCCGTCGCCGTCAAAATCGCCGGGCACGAGCTTGTCGCCCGACTGGCCGAAGCCGTCCGCGCTGAAGGCTCCGGTCGAACTGCGAGAGATGTACCACGTCCCGTTCGAGGGACGCCAGACGGCGAGGTCTGTCTTCGCGTCGCCGTCAAAGTTCGAGGGCGGCAGGCCCGTCGAGGTCGTGCTGGACGAGGTGGTGTAGATGTAGTCTCCGAGGGTCGAACCGTCGCTGTTCGCGGCATTGCCTGCTCCATAGAGCGTGACGCGTCCGATTCTGGTGGCCGGCGCTTTCCATGTAAGCTGCCACGTGTTGAAGTTGAACTGTTGGGGGATGACGCCGTCCGATGTATGCTCGATGTAGGTGCGGAAGTTCGGATCGACGAAGCCCTGCACGATCTGCGTTCGTTGCGGGTTCGTGTTGACGCGAATCAGCGTGCCCCCGTTTCTTCCCGCCTCATCAAGCGCCGTCAGCTCAAAGCCATAGATCACCTGATGCGTGTCAGTGACGGTAACGGTGATGGGGTATTCCTGGTTCGGCGTGTATCTGGCCGGGACTCCGGTGATGGTGATATTGCCAGTGCCGCTATTAACCTCGAAAGAAGAATGACAGGCCGTGCAGTTGTTCTCGCCCGGCGCATTGGTAAACGAAGGCGAAGGGCCGGAGGCCGAGGCGCTCGCCTTGCGATTGACGAAGCAAAGCGCGGCCAGACAGAGCGTCAGACAGACGATCAGCAGCTTACAGTTACGTTGCGAGAGGTGGAGCATATCGAATTCCCTTCCGGATTTTGAATCTTCTGACAGCGGCGAACAGGGGTGCGCCTATCATACTCGAAGAAGCGCGATTCTCATATAGCAAAAAAATTCTCACGCAAAGGCGCAAAGACGCAAAGGAAAACGAGCTGGCTTTTCTTTGCGTCTTTGCGCCTTTGCGTGAAGCTTTTCTTACGCCATGAACCCCAGATTGTTTGACGCGAAGTTGCTGAGCAGCGGGAAGACCGTGTTGAGGTCTGCCGCCGCCACGCCGTACCAGCTGGCGAGCGTCGCCGCGTACTGGTCCACAGAGGTCGTCGGGATAAAGCGCCCGCGATTGTCCGTATCGTCCGGCCCGCTCAATTGCAGAGTCGGATAGGGCGTGCCGTTCGACGCGTTCATGCCGTAGAAATTTCCGCCGATGACCGAGCCGCCCATCACGAACATGTGGTTCGCCCACGCGTGATCCGATCCGACCTGCGCGCCTGCGCCCGAAGGCAGGAGCGTGCGCCCGAAGTCGGACATCGTGAAGGTCGTGACCTGCGTCGCGATGTTCTGCGCCACCGTCTCGTCATAGAAAGCCTTCATCGCCTGGCTGAGCTGCGTGAAGAGCGTCACCTGCTGGCCGAGCTGTCCGGCGTGCGTGTCGAACGCGCCAAGCTGGCAGAAGAAGATCTGCCGGTTGATGTTGAGCGAGTTGCGGATGGCGATCAGGTTGGCGACCTGCTTGAGCTGGTTGCCGATGGACGTGTTCGGGAAGGTCGCGGTCAGCACCGGGTTCGGCTGGTTGAGCGCGTTGCTCGCGTTGACTGCTTCCTGCGTCACATCATGCGCCGCATGAATGACGTTGGAAGAGAGATCAACCGTCCGCAACTGGTCGAACGC
>JAFBAJ010000357.1 GCA_019247865.1 Acidobacteriota bacterium | reverse complement strand
TTGGCGCGACCGCTGGAGAGAACCCAGTGCTGGCTCCCGTCGCCCCAGATGACGCGATACTCGGCCCTGTAAACATCATGCTCGCTGAGGGCGCGTTCGACTTCCGCGCGCATGCCGTCGCGGTCTTCCGGGTGAACGATCTCGACGAGCCCCTGGTAAGTCAGCTCCGCGTCCGGCGGCAGCCCGTAGTTGGACTTGCAGAGCGACGTGCAATCCAGCCGACCCGTTTTGAGGTCGAGCTGCCACGCGCCCATGCGTGCCGC
This sequence comes from Acidobacteriota bacterium, assembly GCA_019247865.1. Classification (GTDB taxonomy): domain Bacteria; phylum Acidobacteriota; class Blastocatellia; order Pyrinomonadales; family Pyrinomonadaceae; genus JACMLC01. The sequence goes on along the minus strand of JAFBAJ010000357.1, from coordinate 4,359 downwards.
GTCGAGCGCCACGCGCAGCCGCTGCTCGCTCTCTTCGAGCGCATCTTTGGCGCGTCTCTCCGCCGCCAGATAATCACGCACCTCATATTGATGCTGCCTTGCGCGAAGCCCGGACCGGACGGTGCTCATCAGCGTCATCACGCGCACCGGGCGCTCGATCAGCGTCACGTTCGCCGTCGCGCCGAGCGCGGCCAGCGCATCCATGTTGCCGGGCGTCTCGCCGCCGCCGCTGGTCAGCACGACGATCGGGATGTCCGACCACGTCGGCTGCTCGGCCAGCGCCTCGAAGAGACACCGCATGGCAACGCTGGTCAGGGCCTCGCCGGTGAGAAAGATCAGCCCCGCGCCGCTCGGAATCTCCTCGCACAACTCTTCGATCCGCGGGCACACTTCCGCCCGAAGCCCGCCTTCACGCAGGAAACGCGCAGCCAGCTCGCCGTCCCGGCCCGTCGGCGCGAGGATCAGGATTCTCTGATCCCGGCCGTTTTGTGAATCAGTCCGCTTCATCATCCCTCTGGCTCGACCCCGTCTTCTCCCCTGCGTAGAGCGGCACGCCCGTCAGCACACCGCGAAACTCCTTCAAAGGCTTGCCGACGGTGATACCCGCGGAAGAGATCTTCAATTCGCGGATGGTGCGCTCGTGCGCGCCCGTGCGCTTTTTGATGACGGAGAGCGCGCGGCGAATCTCTCCGTCCGTCTCGAAGTAGCGCAGCACGAGCACTGTGTCGGCCAGATAACTCACATCCACGGGCGTCTGCATGCCCGTGCCGAGAAAGCCGTGCTGCGCCATGATGAGTATGGTGACGACGCCCTGCTGGTTGAGATAGGTCAGCAGCTCGTGCATCTGTATGGTCAGGAAACGCTCCTCCGGCATCGCGTTGAGATAGCCGTTGAGGCTGTCAATGACGACGACGCGCGCCTCGCCGCGGTCCACACAACCGCGCACGGAATGAGCGAACTCACCCGGCGACAGCTCCGCCGGGTCTACCTGCTGGATGGTGATGAGGCCGCTGTCCAGGTAGCCCTGTAGATCAGTGCCGATGCCTGCGACGCGCGTCAGATAGGTGTCGCGCGTTTCGTCAAAGATAAAGATCGCGGCGCGCTCGCCCCTGTCGGCCGCCGCCGCGGCAAACTGCGAGCCCAGCGTTGACTTGCCGCTGCCCGCCGGGCCGAGCGCGAGCGTGCTCGTGCCGCGATCCAACCCGCCGCCCAGCAGCGAGTCCAACTCCGGCACGCCGCTCAGCGCCGCCCCCTTACCGTACTTCTGGTGATGCTCTGCGGCGATCAGGCGCGGGAAGACGACGACGCCGCCCGTCTCGATATTGAAGTCGTGATAGCCGCCGCGAAAGCGCGAGCCGCGCAGCTTGACGATGCGCAAGCGGCGGCGCTCGGCCCCGTACTCGACCGCCAGATGTTCCAGCGACACGACGCCGTGCGCGATGGACTGCACCTGCAAGTCCTGTCCATCCGTCACCTTGTCGTCGAGGAGCAGCACAGTGCTCTGCTGCCCTGCGAAATACTGCTTGAGCGCGAGTATCTGGCGACGAAAGCGGAGCGGCTCGCGCGCCAGCAGCCGCATCTCCGAGAGCGAATCGAAGACGACGCGGCGCGGCTTGATGCGCTCGACCTCTTCGAGCACGGCGCTCGTCGTCTCGCCCAGCTCGATCTCGGACGGATGAAAGATCGTGTACTGAGATTCCGGGTTGAGGCTGTTGGCGGTCGGCAACAGCTCGTAGATCTCAAAGCCGTCGAGCGTCCAGCCGTGCGAGGCTGCGACCGCTTCCAACTCCTCTTTCGTTTCCGAGAGCGTGATGTAAAGACCCGCTTCGCCCGAGCGCACGCCTTCCATCAGGAACTGGAGCGCGAGCGTCGTCTTTCCTGTGCCGGGGTCGCCTTCGATGAGGTAGATGCGGTTGGCCGGCAAACCGCCTTCCAGAATGTTGTCCAGGCCCTGGATGCCGGTCGCCATTCGGGCCGCAGCCGAGCCGCCGCCCTCCTCTTTTTGCGAGGTGCGCTTTTTCATACGATGTCTCTCAAACTCCTCTGAAGTATTGTAGGAGGCTTAGAAATTCGGAAAGTATTGCGCACTGACTCCGACATCCGGTGTGCCTCGCACTCAAATTGTTTGGAAGGGGGAACCGCGTTTTAACTTTATAACTTTAACCGGCATGTGATGTCTATCGGTAGTGGGTCAATTTCAAAAAACAGTTTCGCGCAAAGGCGCTGGTGACGCAAAGAAAGATTTAATGCTTTCCTTTGCGTCTTTGCGCCTTGGCGCGAGTTTCTGTTGCTTGAGTTTTCAAATTGTCTCACTACCGCAGATTGGACGCGGCCCGATAATCGTCCGGAGTGTCAATATCGAAGGCCGCTTCAGGCGCGTCGATCAGAGACGCTTCCGCGAGATGGCGCTGGATGACGCCCCGCGCGCCTGCGGCCCCGCGCAGCAACATCAATTCCGGAAAGAGCGCGCGGCTGAAGAGAGCCGGGACGCCCAAAGTTCTTTCGCCCGCCGCTTCATATTCCGAAGCGACGACGAGCGCCTGCCCCGCGCTGTGAGCTTTCACCAGACGACCAAGCGTGTCGGCGTTGACGAACGGCTGGTCGCAGAGCATCAGGATCACAGCCGACACAGCGCCGCCTGCATCTTCCGCTTCCAGCGCGCGCAGGCCGCACCGGATCGAAGAGCTCATCCCCTCCGGCCACGCCTGATTGACGACCGTCAGCACGCCTGTCGCGCCGACCTCTTCCAGTAAGACCGACGCCTCCGCCCCGAGCACGACGACGACCGGACGACAGCCGCTCTCAAGCGCCGCGCGCACGGCTCGTCCGAGCAGCGTCTCGCCCTCGAACCTGAGCAACTGCTTAGGCTCGCCCATGCGCGAGCTTTCGCCCGCCGCCAGCAAGACGATGCCGATGCCCTCTGCTTCGCTCACGACAAACGGCAGGCGTAGAGCATCGCGCTTTCGTCCTGAGCGAGCGCAGGCGCACTTGCAGCAGCATCATGGATCGGCGCGTCGCGGTCGCGCAGAAAGCCTCCGCCGCGCGCGGCGCACACGGCCTTGATCTCGGCGACGATAGCCAGCGCGATCTCTTCGGGCGTCTCCGCGCCGATGTCCAGGCCGACCGGGCTGTGTAGGCGCGCATGCGGCGCGTCCGACGGCCAGCCCGTCTCAGCTTTCAGCTCCGCGAGCAGCTTCTGTGTGCGCTGCTGCGGGCCGAGGAGCCCCAGATAACAGGCGGGCGACGGCAGCAGAGCGCGCAGCAGTTCCAGGTCGTCCAGATAATTATGCGTCATCACCACCGCCGCCGTGTTCTCGGTCAGAGAGACGCGCGCCGACACCTCTGCGGCGCGACACAGGACGACCTCATTCGCACACGCGAACCTCTCAAGGCTCGCACGCCGTGCACGCGTGTCCACCACCGTCACATGCCAGCCGAGGACGCGCGCCTGCGACACGAGCGGCAGAGCGTCATGCTCCGCGCCGAAGATGACGAGCGGGCGCGGCGGGCGGATGAGATCGAAAAAGATTTCTACCCGACCCGCGCCGGTTTCATAAGAGCGCACGGCCGCGACTTTGCCCGCCAGCACTTCGAGCGCATCTTCGCGCACGCGCGCGGCGAGCCGGTGGCTCGTCAGGCTTCCGCCGCACACGTCCAGCCGCTCGTCCAGCAGCAATCTCGCGCCGACTTTTACGTCATCGCTCTGCCCTTTCTTCTCATTCGCGATGACGGTCGCGCAGACTCCCGAACGCCGCGCGCTCAGGCAGTCCGCGACGAACCGTAAAGCAAGCGCGCCCGCGCCTTCTTCGTGCAGGCTTTCGAGCAGCACGCGCACGACGCCGTTACAGCCCATCCCTAAGCCCCACACGATGTCCTCCTGCCCTCGCGTGTCGTATTCGATGAGGCGCGCGGCTCGCGTGCTCATGACTTCTGCGGCGCGCTCCAACACGTCGCGCTCCAGACAGCCGCCGCTGATGGTGCCGCAGGTCTCGCCGCTCTCCGTCATCAACATGTGCGCGCCCGGTCGCCTGTAGGCGGAGCCTTCGACGCCGACGACCGTCGCCAACGCCATGCGTAGCCCACGCGCACGCGCGCTTTTGTAAGCAGACCGGATGGCCTCCAGCTCGTTCATGCCAGCGCCCCCTTCCCCATCAGCTTGTCCGGCGTGATCGGCAGCTCGCGCACGCGCACGCCCGTCGCGTGATAGACGGCGTTGGCGATGGCCGCCGCGACGCCGACGATGCCGATCTCGCCCGCGCCCTTCGCTCCGATAGGGCTCGCGTACTCATCAAAGTTCTCCAGCAGTATGATGTCCATGTGCGGCACGTCCGCGTGAACCGGCACGTGATATTCGCCGAG
>JAFBAJ010000327.1 GCA_019247865.1 Acidobacteriota bacterium | reverse complement strand
TACTCCTCGCTTCGCCGTTTCGTGCGCGCCAACAAGACCTCCAGAGAGATCGCCCAGCACTTCAACGTGAGCCCGGCCCTCGTCGAATACCGGATGAAGGTCTCGCGTCTCTGGGCCGAATATAAAACCCGCCATCCGGAAGAGATCGAACGCCGCTACCGCCTCAGCGCATCCAGGTCTTAAATATTTGAGGGCATATTTTTTTGCTCTCGATCAGCTATAATCGAGAGCAACGGAGGTAGTCACGGAAAATGTTGATGCGCCTGACAGCTTTCGCTCTGCTGTCCTTGATGCTGCTCTACACGCTCGGCTGCCCTCTTCCCTCGCTCAGTAGAGATAATGTGTCTAAGAACACCAACGCTCAGGGCGACATCGCTGTGACGGTCACGAGCGGCGACAGCACCAGGCCACTGCCCACCAGGCACGAGATCGTCGAGCTCAGTGCGCTCAAGGAAGCGCCGCCGATTCCGAACGGATTCAAGCTCTACCGCAATCTGCTGTTCACTGTTTCTTCAACCGCGACCGAGCATCTGAACGATGTCGCTCAGCCGCCGTACGTGGTGACGGTCAAGCTTCCAGGCGACATCAGCCAGTCGGAGTTCAGCCAACTGAGAATCCTGAACCTGTACTTTGACGACTTGAGCTCGAACTACGCGTCCTGGTTGGATTGCACTGTGGGGACGCAGCCGCAGGATTTCAACCCGCCCGCCATTTCACAGACGAGGTTGGAGCAGGCGCGGCCGGATTTCGCCGGGCGGTCGCTGTCGGCCCTGACCAGCAATAATTTCCCTTTCGCCGTCGTTCTGCGAGACGAGGGGCTGCGGCAGCCTCAGCAGCCCTTCACCAGGCTCGATGTGCATACCAGCTACCCGTCCGAGCAGCTCCGCGACGGCGCGCAGGCGGACGTGACGGTGACGGTCACAAATCAGGGGCCGCGACCCGCCGGCTCAGTCCTGGTAGATATTTCTCCCGATCACCAGATGAAGCTGTTGTCGGTGAACATGTCGCAGGGGAATCAGGTCAGGGACACGCTGTTTCAGCTGGGTCTGCTGCCGGTCGGCGCGACGGCCAGGGTGGTCATGACGGTTAAGGTGAAGGGCTATTTCCCGGAGACCGGGAAAGGCACGCCTGCGGAGAAATATGACGACGCTTCCACCGAGGTCCACTATATATATAAAGAGCATCCGAACGATTATTACCCGAATGGAGACTCTTTCATCACTTCCGTGCGGGTCGTGCGGTAGCTCGGCTGGAGCGAGAAACAGGACGACGCTTGCGGCTGGAGCAGACAGAGCATCTTCCTCCTCATCCCTGAAGGTTTTTCTTTACTTTTGCCGCTGACCTTCTTACTTTTACCTGCATGGAGAAGGGAAGCCTGCGCGAGTTGTGTGAAGAGGTCAAGCGGCGTTTAGATTACCGCTCGTTCTTCATGCGCTATTGCCGTTCGGACGCGCGCATCACTTCGGACAAGCTGCACACACGCTGTCCGATTCCCACGCACGCGCACAGCGGTCAGGGCGGCCACAGCCTTTCGATAGATTTGCGGCGCGGCCTCTTCCATTGCTTCGCGCGCGAAGAGGGCGGCGACGCGATACGCTTTTACGAGTTGATGCACAACGCTTCGTTCCCGCGCGCGGTGCGCGAGCTGGCGCGCGAGCTGGGCCTCAGCCCGGACGGGACGAGTCAGGCCGGGCACAGCTTGCGCCACGCGCCTGAGCCGTCGGAGCTGCTTGAAGAGCGTGCTGTCGAAGAGCCTCTGCCGGGGGCGCGGCTCGCGGCCGTGTGCGAGAGTTTCCTGGAAGTCTGCAAGGGCGAAGAGCAGATGGAGGGCATCAACTATCTCTCGCGGCGCGGCATCTCGGCGCGTGCGATGAAGCGCGCAGGAGTGGTCTACTTTCCGCGCCGCGCCTATCGCCGCGTGATGAAAGGGATGCTCGATAAGTTCGAGCTGCAGGAGCTGCAACAAAGCGGGCTCTTCAACACGCAGGCGCACCTGACCTTCTACAAGCACCGGCTGCTCTTTCCTTTTTACGCGGAGGGGCGTGCCGTTTATCTACAGGCGCGCACGACCGCTTCCGGCGTCGAGCCGCGCTGGCACAACATGCGCGGCCCTGTCCCGTCGCTCTACAACGCGGACGCGCTTCATCATCTTTTGAGCGGCGAGATAGTGTATCTGGTCGAAGGCTTCACGGACACGCTGACGCTGCTGACGCACGGCTTTACGGCGGTGGGTCTGGTGGGCGCGGGCGGCCTCAAAGAAGAGTGGCTCGCGCCGCTCGCGCGTTTTCGCGTGGTGGCCGCGCTCGACGGCGACCGTGCCGGAGAGTCTGCGACGGCGCGTTATCAGGAGCTTTTCGCCGCTCGCCGTTTGCGCCTCGCGCAAGTGAGGCTGGCGACGGATGTCAACGACTTCTTTCGCCATCATCCGTCCGCGCCGCTCGAATTCTCGCTCCTGACGGAAGCGGCGTTGGAAAAGCAGAAGTCAGAAGACAGGAGTCAGGAGTCAGAAGATTCGACGCCGCTCACACGCATCTTCTGAGCGAATCTTGTAGAGGCAGGGCTGGTCCCTGCCCGTGTCTTTCGACAGTTGGCGGGCAGGGACCAGCCCTGCCCCTACAGTTATTATTTGTTCTCTTCCACAGTGATGATGACTTTGCCGCGTGCGTGCCATTGCCCCAGATATCGCATCGCGTCCGGAACCTGGCTCAGACGGTAAAGCCTGTCGATGACCGGGCTCATCTTTCCGGCCTCCATCAGCTCGGACAGGGTTTGCAGATCCTCCGTCTTGATGCTCGCGATGAAGGCGACGAAGTGCTGGCTTACGAGCCTTGAGAGCAGGGGCGCGTAGAGCGCACGGGCCAGCGCCGTCCAGATATTTTTGCCTCCGATGCAGACGTATCGGCCCAGTGGTTTGAGAACGCGCCTGTAGTCTGACAGCGTATGATTCCCCACGCAGTCGAAAATCAGATCGTAGCGCTCGGTGCTTCCGGTGAAGTCCTCTAACGCGTAATCTATCACCCGGTCTGCGCCGATTGAGCGCACCAGCTCGGCGTTCCCGGCGCTGCAAACGCCAGTCACCTCTGCGCCGAAAGATTTGGCGAGCTGCACCGCGAACGTGCCCACGCCTCCCGCTGCGCCGTTAATCAAGACCTTCTGCCCCGGCTGGATCAAGCCCTTGTCGCGCAGTCCCTGCAGGGCTGTGACCGCCGCCACAGGGAGCGCCGCAGCCTGCTCGAACGTCATGCTCAAAGGCTTCCTGACCAGCTTCGATGCAGGAGCACGTGCATATTCCGCAAAGGCTCCGCGACACACGCCGAAGACCTCGTCGCCCGGCTTGAGCTGTGTGACGTTGCGGCCGACCGCTTCGACGCGGCCGGCCACGTCAACGCCCGGCTGTTTGTTCCCGGGTTGGCGCGTGACGCGCCTGTAGAGACCAAACATCTGACGCATGAGATACGGCCCGCCATGCATCATGCGCCAGTCCAGCGGATTGACGGAAGCCGCGCGGACTCTGAGCAGGACTTCATCATCGCCGGGCACAGGCTCTGCCAGCTCTTCGTACCTGAGCACATCCGGCGAGCCGTAGCCGGAATAGACGAATGCTTTCATGTCGCAGCCTCAACTCTCCCGGACAGCCTCAATCCCTTGAACAGCAGCCACAGGCCCGCCGCCAGCTCGAAGAGAGCCATCGGCGAATCGAACCACCACAGGTTAACGACCTTTGAGAAGCCGGGCGAGATAATGAAGACGAAGGTGCACGCCGCGCAGAATGCGGACGCGAGCACGCCGAAGGCGGCCAAAGCTCTGGGGATGTAGCCCGACTTCAACCACAGGTAGCCGCAGACTGTCGAGGCCAGAGCATAAAACAGCAGGCCGACGTAATACACGTCGAAGCTGTTGGCGATGGAAAGTCTGGCGAGGGCCTGCAATCGCTCCGCTTCAAAGACGCGCAGGTACTCTGCGCCGTTCAGGAGCCGCAGCGCGTACAGAGAGTTGAGCGCGATCACCATCCACATCAGGAGATAGAGCAGCCGGAAGCAGGCTCCGAGCACGGCGACTCCGCGATTGACCGGCCTCAGAATCACGTACAGCGCCGTGAGGAGGACGACCACGCCTGCGCAGTACAGCAGGTCGCAGGCGATGCTCAAACGAAAGAGCGTTTGGTGCGCGAGGATGTTCCGTGCGATCTCCGCCGCATTGCCCGCGACGAGACGTTCGTTGACGGCGAAATTAGCGAAGAGGATAGTCGCCATCGTGAACAGGATGAAACATCCGGCGACTCTGGCCGCAGTGCGTTGCGCCGGGGCGCTGGTGCTGAGCATGATCTCGCTCCTTCCGTCCAAATCCTTCTCCGCTCGTAAAACGCAAGCCCGGCGGAAAGCATTAACACCGCTTCACTTGCTCTCGCCCGTGGACGA
>JAFBAJ010000325.1 GCA_019247865.1 Acidobacteriota bacterium | reverse complement strand
GGCGTCTCAAGGTGCCGACCCCGTTCCGGCGGCTGGTTGAAGAGCAGCATGGCAAAGAGGTTTACGTCACGAGCCTGACGGGAGAGAGCGTCCGGATTTACCCTTTGCCCGAATGGGAAGCCATTGAGCAGCGGCTCTCCCTCCTGCCGACGATGGACCCGGCGCGGCGCAAGTTCCTTGACCGAACCAATTATTACGGGCAGCAGGCGACCCTCGACGGACAGGGGCGCGTCCTGATCCACCCGCTCCTGCGCAAGAGCGCGGAGGTCCTCGGCGATGTGGCTGTCCTGGGCTATTTGACTTACCTGGAAGTCTGGGAGCTGGAGCGATTTCAGCGACGCCTGCTCGCAGACCCCTACACGGAAGAGGACGAGGCGGCAATCGCCCGGCTCGGCATTTAAGTGCAGTGATGTGTGACGAGTTCTTTGAGATCACGGGGCGGTGGTGATGGCAACGCTCATGGGGGGCATGAGCGGCGTGCCCCATCGCCCCGTGCTGCTGCTGGAGACGCTCGACTGTTTACAGCCTGAGCGCGGCGGGCTCTACGTGGACTGCACGCTCGGCTTTGGCGGACACAGCGAAGCGATGCTCGAAGCTTCGCCGGAGACGCGGGTGATCGGGATCGACCGGGACCGCACGGCGCTGGAATGGAGTCGCCGTCGCCTGTCCCGTTTCGGCGAGCGCTTTCGCGCGGTGCACGGAAACTTCCGCGACATCGCGCGCCACGTCGAAGAGGCGGGCGAGACGGCTGTGAGCGGCGTGCTGGCAGACCTCGGCCTCTCCTCTTTACAGCTCGATGCGGCAGAAAGAGGTTTTAGTTTCCGGCAGGACGCGCCGCTCGACATGCGGATGGATGCCGAAGGCGATGAGGAGACGGCGGCAGACCTGCTCGCCACTCTGCCGGAGGAAGAGATCGCGCGCATCATCTTTGAATACGGCGAGGAGCGCCGGTCGCGACGCATCGCGCGATGGATCGTCGAAAGACGCGAGCGCGGCGAGCCAGTCACGCGCACACTCGAACTGGCGGAGATGGTCGCACGCGCCGTCGGTCATCGCAAAGGCGAGAGGATTCATCCGGCGACGCGCACCTTTCAGGCGCTGCGCATCGCCGTCAACCGCGAGCTGGAAGGCTTGAGTGTATTTCTTGAAACGGCGATCGATCTTTTACAGGAGGACGGACGACTCGCGGTCATCAGCTTTCATTCGCTCGAAGACCGCATCGTCAAACAGACCTTGCGTCGTCTGTCCGGGCGCTGCGAATGTCCGCCGCGCGTTCCGGTCTGCTCCTGCGGGGCGCGGAAGGCGATAGAGATATTGACGCGCCGTCCGATCTCGCCCGGCGAGTCGGAGACAGATGAGAACCCGCGCGCGCGAAGCGCGAAGCTGCGCGCCGCTCGAAAATTGAGCTTTCAGAGTTAGACGTTATGAAGAGACTGCCGCTGAACCAGCCAAACTTCACCATCCACCGCGAGCGCGACCGGCGCGCGCTGTCGCGTCTCGCGCTGCTGCTCTTTTCGGGGCTCCTGTTGGCTGGCGGCTTCGTCTTCGCGGCGGGACAGCATTTCGCGGCCGTGCGTTACGGGTATCAGAGCGAGCAACTGCGGCGCGAGCGCGAGCGCCTCGTCGAAGAGCAGCGTCGGCTCCTGCTGGAGCGCGAAGAAGCGTCTGCGCCCGCGCGGCTCGAAGGCGAAGCGCGCAAGCTCGGCCTGCAACCGGTCTCGCCCGGTCAGGTCGGACGCGCCGGCACCGTGCCCGGAAGCCTGCCGCCGACTGCCGCGGCGATGGCTGCTCCGTCGGCTGCGCTCAATCGTTAACGGCGGTGGACAGACGAAGTTCGGGTCGCTTCTCCCCTGAATCAACGGCGACGCCTGAGAGAAAATCTTTTTGAGCATCCCTTTCATGCGCGGCGGGCCAGCCGCCCGGTCAAATCCGCGTGTGATTCCTGAGAGGAACGAGCCGAGGATTCATGCGCGCACGCCCTATCTCCGCATCGAAAATACGTCCTGACACCTCGCGTCGCCGCACGCTGCTCATCGTCTGTGTGCTCATCGTCTGGATGGTCGGCATCGCTGCGCGCCTCGTCTACCTACAGATCGTGCAGCACGAACGGATGCAGCGGTACGCGCAGCAGCAGCACGAGGACACGATCGAGATCAGCCCCATCCGTGGCCTGCTGCTCGACCGCGAGGGGCGCGAGCTGGCGCGCAGCGTCGAGACGGAATCCTGCTTCGCCGTGCCGTATGAGATCAAGGATACGGAAGCGACCGCGCGGCGTCTGGCTCCGCTCGTCGGCGTGGAAGCGAAAGAGCTCGCCGCGCGTTTCGCGTCCGCGCAGCAGGGCGACAAAAAGTTTATCTGGCTCGCGCGCCGTCTGGATGAGGATCGCGCGCAGGAGATCGCCGCACTCAAGCTCGACGGCGTGCACATGCGCAAAGAGCCTAAGCGTTTTTATCCGAACGGCTCGCTGGCCGCGCACGTCCTCGGCTTCGTCGGCCTGGACGAAGTGGGACTCGCCGGCATCGAGCAGTTTCACGATAAGCAGATACGCGGCGAGGCCGGAAAGATATTTATCGAGACGGACGCGCACCAGCATCCTTATGAGAGCGTCATCGAGCAGCCGTCCATAGGGCAATCTGTCGTCCTGACAATCGATCAGATGGTGCAGTATCGCGCCGAGCAATCGCTCGCGGCGGCGGTCGAACGCACGGGTGCGAAGTCCGGCACGGCTATCGTGCTCGACCCGCACACGGGCGAGATTCTGGCGCTCGCCAATGCACCGACCTTCGACCCGAACAACGCGGGCGCGTCGGGCGCGCAGGCTCGCATCAACCAAGGCTTGCAGAATATCTACGAGCCCGGCTCGACCTTCAAGATCGTCGCCTACTCGGCCGCCATCGAAGAGGGCTTAGCTAAACCGGATGACCACATTGATTGTCAGATGGGCTCGATCATGGTGGCCGGGCGACTGGTGCACGACCACCATCCGTTCGGCTCGCTGACGCTGACGGATGCGCTCGCAAAGTCGAGCAACGTCGCAGCGATCAAGCTCGGCCTGCGTGTCGGCGACGAGCGCATGTACGACTACATGAAGCGTTACGGCTTCGGTTCGCGGACGGGCATCGAGCTGCCGGGCGAGACGGCCGGAATCCTGCGCCCGGTCGCGCGCTGGCAGCCCTCTTCGATGGGCTCCCTGGCGATGGGGCAGGAGGTCGGCGTGACGCCTTTACAGATGGCCGCGGCCTTCGGCGCGCTGGCGAACGCGGGCGTCCGCATCGCTCCGCACATCGTCCGCGAGATACGCGCGGCCGACGGCTCAAGCGTCTATCAGGCGCAGCCGGAAGAGCGGCGCGTCGTGAGCCCGGAGACGGCCTCGGCGCTGCGTCACATGCTGGAAGGCGTGACGCTCAACGGGACTGCGAAGAAGGCGCAGCTCGACGGTTACACGGCGGCGGGCAAGACCGGCACCGCGCAGAAGATCGACCCTAAGACGAAGACCTACTCGGCCTCGAAGTTCATCGGCTCGTTCGTCGGCTTCGCGCCGGTCGAGAATCCTGCGGTCGTCATCATCGTCGTGATAGACGAGCCGGCCGGAGCCTATCACGGCGGCGATGTCGCCGCGCCTGTCTTTCGCGAGATCGCCGAACAGATTCTGCCCGGGCTCAACGTCACGCCCGATACGTTGATGAAAGATGGGCCTGCGCCCGCTCTGGTCGCACAGGACAACGGCTCGACGGAAGCAGCCGAGCGCGCGCGGGCCGAGATGGCGCGCCTCAACGAAGAGTGCCAGGCGACGCTCCCGCGCGTGGCGAGGGCGAATGAAAAATCGGGCGGCGAGGTCGTCTATGCTTTGGCTTCTAATCGCGCAGTCCTGATGCCCGACCTGCGCGGGCGCAGCGTGCGAGACGCGGCGCGCATCTGCGCGCAGCTCGGTTTGCAGCTCGAAGCTCATGGCGAAGGCCGCGCCCTCAAACAGAGCCCGGCCGCAGGCTCTGAGCTTGATACAGGACAGCTCGTGCAGGTTCAGTTCGGACGCAGCGAGTAAACGACTTTGAGATGAAAACAGCCATGTCCCGACAGAAGAGAGCACAGATGAATCCCTCGAATCACGAGGTGCATCGCGCCGTCAGTGCGTGCCGCAGGCGTGTGCGACGCACGCGCGCCGGCCGCAGGATGTTGGGCCGCACGGGCGACCTCGAACAAGCGGCGAACAGAGATTCCAACACGCTCGCCTCCGAGATTGACCGCCGCGCTCCCACGCGCGCAAGATTCGAGGTCAGGGAAGAGGCTGACGCGGCGTGAATGTAAGAGAGGCGGCAGGTTTAATGAATGCTTCGGCGAGCGGGCTCGCCGAAGCGTTGCTGGGAACTGAGATCAAGGGCTTTGCCATCGACTCGCGCGCGACGCGTTCGGGCGAGCTCTCCTTCGCGATGTCGCCGGAAGATTACGCGCGCGCAGGCTTTAACGGAACCTTTGCGGACGCGCACGAGTTCATCCCGCAGGCTTTTGAACACGGGGCTCTCGCGGCCGTCGCCCACGCCTCGCGTGTGGATGATGAAGCGCTCGCGGATTTCCGCGACCGGCTGCTGCTGGTGGAGGACGGCATCGTCGCGCTGCAAACGCTGGCGCACAAAGTTTATGAAGCGTGGGCGCGTCCCGTCGTGGCGATCACAGGGAGCGCGGGCAAGACGACGGCCAAAGAGTTGACGGCGCACATTCTGAGCACGAACGGTCGCCGCGTGCTCAAGAGCGAGCGCAACTACAACAACGGGCTCGGCCTGCCGCTCTCCGTGCTGCAGATGGTGAGCGAAGGGCACACGCCGGACGAGTACGATGTCGCGGTCCTGGAGATGGGCATGTCCTCTCCGACGCACGAGATCGAGCGCCTCTGCCGGATCACGCCGCCGGACATCGGCGTCGAGCTGCTGGTCGCGCCGGTGCATCTGGAGCACCTGGGGACGATTGAAAATATCGCGGCGGCGAAGGCCGAGCTGGTCGAAGGCTTGAAGCCGAAAGGCACGGCCGTGCTCAACGCGGATGACGAGCTGGTCATCGCCATGCGCGCGAAGCACGCGGGCGCGGTGCTGACCTTCGGGATTGAAAACTATGCGGACGTGATGGCGACGGAGATCGAGACGGGACGCTTCGGGCGGAGCCGCTTTCTGCTGCACACGCCGCTCGGCAAGACGCAGGCAGAGCTTCCTTTGCCCGGCCGTCATAATTTGATGAACGCGCTCGCGGCTGCGTCCGTCGCAACATGTTTCGCACTGGGGCCGGACGAGATCGCGTCCGCCCTGCGAAGCGTGCCGCCCGCGAAGATGCGCGGCGAGGTGCTGGATTTCGCCGCCGGGTTCGAGGTGATAGACGATTCGTACAACTCGAACCCGCGCTCGCTCGTGAGCATGGTCCGGACTGTGCAGGAGGGCGGCGGGCACGCGTCGCGCCGCATCGTCGTCGCGGGCGAGATGCTGGAGCTGGGCGCGTCTGCGGCAGAGATGCACAGAGAGGTGGGCGCGGAGATCGCGCGTCGCGGCATTGATGTCTTGTGGGGCGTGCGCGGGCTGGCTTCGGAACTGCTCGCGGGCGCGCGCGAGGGCGGGATGAGCGAGAGCGACCTGCGCTTCTTTGAAGATTCGGAAGAGGCGGCGGCGGCGCTGCTCGATGAGATACGCGAGGGCGATCTCGTTTTAATCAAGGGCTCGCGCGGAGTGCAGACGGACCAGATCGTCAAGCTCCTGCGCGAACGCTTTCCATTAGTCGGCGTGGACGAGAGAGAATGAAAAGGCAGCATCCAGAAGTCAGAAGCCCTAAGTCAGAAGAAAGGCAACGTCTTTCCTTCCGGCTCCTGGATTCTGGCTCCTGACTCCTGTAGTCGCATGATCTACTACATCTTTTACGAATTGCTCTACAACCGTCTGTCGGGTGGGGAGTCGTATCTCGTCAAGGCGCTCAATGTCTTTCAGTACGTCACGTTTCGGACGGCGTATGCGACCGTGACCTCGCTCCTCATCTCGCTGGTCTTCGGCGGCAAGGTCATCACGGCGCTCAAGAACTGGAACGTCGGCCAGCAGATCCGCGAGGAAGGCCCGCAGGCGCACATGGCGAAGCGCGGGACGCCGACGATGGGCGGCGTGCTGATCATCAGTTCGGTGCTCATCTCGACGCTCCTCTGGGCGCGGCTCTCAAGCGTTTACGTCTGGACGGTGATGATCGCGATGACGCTCTTCGGCGCGATCGGCTTTTTCGATGACTACGCGAAGATGGCGAAGCAGCGGAGTCTCGGGCTGACGGGCCGGCAGAAGCTGATCTTTCAATTTCTGATCGCGGTCGGCGTA
>JAFBAJ010000044.1 GCA_019247865.1 Acidobacteriota bacterium | reverse complement strand
GAGGCGCTGGAGACTGCCTCGCATCTGAAGGTCATCGTTCTGGACAAGACCGGCACGATCACCAAAGGGAGGCCGGAGCTGACGGACGTGCTGCCGTTTGAGAGCTTTGATGAAGAGGAGCTGTTGCGGCTCGCCGCCGCCGCGGACAAACAGAGCGAGCATCCACTGGCCGCAGCCATCGTCGCGGGCGCACGCACGCGCGGCATCGAAGCGTCGGAGCCGGAAGCATTCAATGCCGTGCCAGGTCACGGCGTCGAAGCGACCGTCGAGGGCAGGCGTGTGCAGGTCGGCAACCGCAAGCTGTTGGAGCGCGCAGGCGTCTCGCTGAATGAATTTGAGCAGAGCGCGTCGCGTCTCGCGGACGAAGGCAAGACGCCGATGTTCGTCGCCGTGGACGGACGGCCCGCAGGCATCATCGCCGTCGCGGACACGCTCAAGGAAGACTCGCTTGCGGCCATACGCGTCCTGCAACGGATGGGTCTCGAAGTCGTGATGATGACGGGCGATAACGAGCGCACGGCGCGCGCCATCGCGCGGCAGGCGGGCATCGAGCGCGTGCTGGCCGAAGTCCTGCCGGAAGAGAAGGCGCGGCAGATCGAGCTCTTACAGACGGACGCGCATCTTTTAGTCGGCATGGTTGGAGACGGCATCAACGACGCTCCGGCCCTGGCACAGGCGGACATCGGTTTCGCCATCGGGACGGGCACGGACGTGGCGATTGAAGCGGCGGACATCACGCTCGTCGGCGGGAGCCTGCGCGGCGTCGTGACCGCGATCGAAGTCTCGCGCGCGACTCTGAAGAATATCCGGCAGAACCTCTTCGGAGCTTTTATCTACAACGCGCTCGGCATTCCCATCGCCGCCGGAGTCCTCTATCCGGTCTTCGGCCTCCTGCTCTCGCCCATCATCGCGGGCGCGGCGATGGCCGCTTCGAGCATCACGGTCGTGACCAATGCCAATCGTCTGAGGTTCTTTGCGGCGCGGACGTTGAAGGAGAAAGCTGTATGAGTATGAGTTCGTTGCTGGTGACGCTGGCGGGGTTCGCGCTCATCGCGTGGATCGTGTGGTACTTCTGGCTCTGGAAGGACGAAGCCGTGTCGGCCGCGACCGGCGAGCGCGGCGTGCAGGAGATAGAGGTCACGGTCAGGGGCGGTTATCAGCCTTCCGCGATCATGGTTCAGGCAGGGCGGCCAGTGCGTTTGAACTTCACGCGCCGCGAGGCTTCGACCTGCGGGGAAGAGGTCGTCCTGCCAGACTTCGGCAAACGCGCGCACCTGCCGCAAGACCAGACCGTCTCCATCGAGATCACGCCCGCGCGTCCAGGCGAATACGAGTTCACCTGCGGCATGAACATGATGCGTGGAAAGCTCATCGCGCAGTAAAACGGTTCACGCAAAGGCGCAAAGGGAAAACGAAAGCACGCCCAGTTCGCGCTCTTCCGTCTTTTCTTTGCGCCTTTGCGTGAACCCTGTCTTTAATGTGAGATGATCCCGGCGGCGCTGAGCGCAGCTCTTTGCTGTCTCACGTTGCTCTCGATCTCGGCCAGTGTGGGCGACTGCGGAAGCTCGTCCACCTCGGACGGAGAATTGGCGAAATACTGCTGGGAGCCGACGACCAGCGTGTCCATCCGAAAGCCCGCGTTGGGCTGTCCGACGTTGACCAGACTGTTGAAGTCGCCGATGGAGTTCACCAGAAGGTCATCCCACCGTGCATTCCGGTTGGTGTCGCCGCGCGCGGCGCTGATTGCATCCAGCACGTCGTCCGGGTCTAACGTCGTGACCGGCTTTGCGACCGGCGCGCGCATCACTTCATACGAGCCGTCCCTGTACACGCGCACGCTGTAGCCGTCCTCTTTGAGCAGCTCTGTCAGCTCAGCGGCGGAGACATAATTCTTATTCGAGCCGGAGTTGTGGCCGATGGCAACGCTGGCCGTCGCAACGAGAACAATAAGGGTCAGGGTCAGGATATGTTTTCGCATGTGCTCTCCTATACTCTGGGCGTGGGTTGAAGGGAATGGAAATGGCGGTGAGTCATTTCCCTACGCTACGGTTTAAGCAGGCCGGAGTATATGCTAAATCTGCGCGGCCGGTCGAAGTGAAATTGCTTTGCGCGAGATTCTTTCTTTCAGTAAGATAGCGCCGCTTTCTGCTCGACCCCATCTTTTCTTTGCCGGAGACCCCCTGTGGCAACGAATATTTATCAGAGCAAGCGCGACCGCCGCCTCTACCTGTGGGCGGCGATTTTGATTCCACTGATCGTGCTCGCGGGATTCGCGCGCTCCTATTATCTCAAAGGATTCCGTGGCTGGTGAGTTTGGCGGGATAGAAAAAGTTTCACGCAAAGGCGCAAAGATAAGACGGAAGCCCGCAAATGCTTTAAATGATATGAGCGAGCTTTGGTTTTCCCTTTGCGCCTTTGCGTGAAACCTGTTTTTACTTGCTCTCTTCGTCCTTCACGAACTTGAGGGCGGCGGAGTTCATGCAGTAGCGGAGGCCGGTCGGGCGCGGGCCGTCCTCGAAGACGTGGCCGAGGTGTGCGCCGCAGCGGTGGCACTTGACCTCTGTGCGGCGCACGCCGAGTGTATCGTCCGTCTCCGTCTCGACGCTCTCTGCGGCGAGCGGCTGGTAGAAGCTCGGCCAGCCGGTGCCGGACTCATACTTCGTGTCGGAGCCGAAGAGCGCCTGCCCGCAGGCGACGCAGTAGTAGATGCCCTGCTCGTGGTTGTCCCAGTACGCGCCGGTGAAGGCGCGCTCCGTCCCCTTTTCTCTGGTCACGTAATATTGTTCGGGCGTCAGCTCTTTGCGCCACTCTTCATCCGTCTTCTCGATTTTGTCTGTCATCACAATTCCTTTCGGCACGCGCGCCGTTGTCTTTGTCTGCTCGCTCTCTTCGGCCAGCAGTTTTTTGATCGCGTTCTCAGTCTCCGTATACATGCCTTCGCCGATGTGCGTCCAGCGGATGCGCCCCTGTTTGTCGAGCAGGATGACGGTCGGCCAGGCGTGTATGTCGAAGGCGTTCCAGGTCTCGTATTCGTTGTCGGTCACGACCGGATAGTTGATGCCAAGCGAGCGCACCTCGCGCTGCACGTTGGCGAGCACCTTCTCGCGGTCGAACTCCGGCGAATGAACGCCGATGATGGTCAGTCCCTGCCCGCGATAGCTTGCATCCCACCTCTTCAAAGCGGGCAGAGTGTTGCGGCAGTTGTAGCAGCCGAACGTCCAGAAATCCACGAGGACGACTTTCCCCTTGAGAGATGCGAGCGTCATCGCCTCCGAATTGATCCAGTCGCCCGCCGCCAGTTCCGGCGCGCGCCGCGCCCTGCGTGCGCTGATGAGCACGTCCGTCGCATCGCCCGGCACATCCGCGCCGGACTCACCGGCAGTCGCGGTCGCAGACGGCGCATTGCCCGCGCCGCTTCGCTTCGAAGCTCCCGCCAAAGCGTAGATCAGACCGGCGGAGACGATGACCGTCGACGCCAGCAGCAAAACTTTGTAATTCATATTCCCTCTTGTGTGCTTTCGTTTTCTGAACCCGTCCTTACTCCGCCGCCACCTCACAGTAGACCTTGATGGCATCCTTCGCATTCGTCAGGTAGTCGAACATCTGTTGATAATTTTCGAGCCCTTTGACCGGATGCGTCAGGAGGCGCGAGAGCCAGCCGGGATATTCGGCTTCGGCCTGCGCCATGTCGCTCACGCCCCGCTCGAAATATTCGCGGTTGGCGTTGACCGTTCCGACCATCACCTTGTTGCCGAGCACGAAACCGAGGTTGATCTTGTCGGCCGGAACTTCCACTTTGCGGTCGCCGCCCGTGACGCTGGAGACGACGAGTACGCCGTTCTTGCCGAGCGCCTGCATGCTGTCGAAGACGAGCGGCGAGTAGCCAGTCGCCTCGAACATCAGGTCAAAGCCGCCGTACTTTTTCGCGCCCTCGATGACGGGCAGGTCGGTCGTCGTCTCATAGCTCGCGCCGATGGCTTCGACCAGCTCGGAATTGAGATAAGGCTTCGGCGTCTTGCCGAAGGTGACGACTTCGAGACCGCGCAATCTCAAGCCAAGCGTCGCGAGCAGGCCGATCGTGCCCGCGCCGAGCACGGCCGCGCGCTTAGGTCGCCAGACTCGCAGGCGACGCTGTATCTCGTAAGCCTGCGTGATGCCTTTCTCGATGACGGACATCGGCTCCAGCAGCACGCCGACGTGCTTGAGCCCCTGCGGAATCTTGACGATGAAGTCCGCGCTCTCCACGTAATGCTCCGCCAGGTAGCCGTGCAGCAGGTTGATGCCGCGCTCGTAGTACGTCTCGTCGGTGGTCATGTCGTTCGTGCCGATGAGGTCGTAGATGCTGTGGCCCGGTCGGCGCACGGTCGCCACGACGTAATCGCCGGGCTGGACCTCTTTGACGTTCTCGCCGACGGCCTCGACCCGTCCGAAGCCCTCATGTCCGATGACCAGAAAATCGTAGCCGGGCGGCGCGGCTCCGTACTCGGCCGCGTTGATCTCTTTGTCCGTGCCGTCCACGCCGACGCGCAGGACTTTGACCAGCACGCCGCGCCCGTCCGCGACATCAGCGACCTGCGGCTGTTGCATCTCCGCCAGATGCACGCTGTCCGGCTTCCCGGGGAAGACTGCGATTGCTTTCATTTTGACTCCTTGTTCTTTGTTCTTAGCTCCTTGTTCTTTGTTCTTAGCTCTTTGTGCTTTGTTTCTTTTAACCTGCGTGAAGTTTATCATTCAAGTTCAGATAAACGTGCAAAGAACAAAGCACAAAGCACAAAGCACTAAGAACATTATTCGCCGCTCTGTTGAATGAGCTTGGCGACGAGGCCCGTCCAGCCGGTCTGGTGGCTCGCGCCGATGCCCGCGCCGAGGTCGCCGTGAAAGTATTCGTAGAAGAGCACGTAATCTTTCCAGCGCGGGTCGGTCTGGAATTTCTCGTTGCCGCCGAAGACGGGCCGCCGTCCCTCCGCGTCCTGTAGAAAAATATGAGAGAGACGGCGCGAGAGTTCTCCCGCCACTTCCCAGAGAGTCAGCATCCGGCCGGAGCCGGTCGGGCATTCGACCTTGTACTCGTCGCCCAGATAGTGATGAAACTTTTGCAGCGATTCGATAATCAGGTAGTTGACCGGGAACCAGACCGGCCCGCGCCAGTTCGAGTTGCCGCCGAAAAGACCCGTGCGCGATTCGGCCGGCTCGTAGTCCACGCGGTGCTCCGTGCCGTTGACATCGAGCCGGTACGGATGCTCCTTGTGATAACGCGAGAGCGCGCGGATGCCGTAAGGCGAAAGAAACTCCTCCTCGTCGAGCATCACTTTGAGCACGCGGCGCAGCTTGTCCTGATCCAGGATGGCGAGCAGCCGCCGCTCCTTACGCCCGGGCAAGTGCATGGCGGCCACATCGCTCGTCAGATCGGGGCGATTGTTGATGAACCATTCCAGCCGCCGCTCAAAGCCTTTGAGCTTGTCGACGATCTCCGGCTCTAAGGTTCCGACCGCGAAGAGCGGAATGAGCCCGACCATCGAGCGCAGCTTGATCGGAAAGTGTGTGCCGTCGGGCAGGTGCAGCACGTCGTAATAGAAGCCGTCCTCCTCATCCCACAGCTCCATGTTGTCGTGCCCCAGATGATTCATCGCGTGCGCGATGTAGATGAAATGCTCCCAGAACTTGCTCGCCACATCTTCGTAGGCAGGGTCTCCGTCGGCCAGCTCCAGCGCGATGTCCAGCAGGTTCAAAGTGTACATCGCCATCCAGCTCGTCCCGTCCGACTGCTCCAAAGTTCCGCCCGTCGGAAGCGGCGCGCTGCGGTCGAAGACGCCGATGTTGTCGAGCCCCAGAAAGCCGCCCTCGAAAATATTATTGCCCTCGGCGTCCTTGCGATTGACCCACCACGTGAAGTTGATGAGCAGCTTGTGAAAGACGCGCTCCAAAAAAGCTCTGTCGCCCACGCCGCGCCGCTTCTTCTCGATCCGGTAGACGCGGAGCGCAGCCCACGCGTGCACCGGCGGGTTAACGTCGCCGAGCGCCCACTCGTAAGCGGGCAACTGCCCGTTCGGATGCATGTACCATTCGCGCAGCATCAGGATGAGCTGCTCTTTGGCAAAGTCCGAATCCATGATCGAAAGCGGGATGCAATGAAAAGCCAGATCCCACGCGGCGTAC
>JAFBAJ010000012.1 GCA_019247865.1 Acidobacteriota bacterium | reverse complement strand
GGACCCTCATGCCGTTCGAGAGCATCCGTTCCTTATAATTCAGACGCGGCACTTTGGTCTGCCCGTGTGTCACGGGCGGCTGCATTAAAAGCACGCTGCACACCACCGCGGCGGCGCACAAAGCAAGCAGGCTCATGTAAAGACGACGCATATTTTTGCTCCAGTCAAAGGGATGAGCGAAGGCGGCGGGCAGCCGCTTTCACACGTTTGATGCGCCCGGCAGATTCAACTGTTGCCGTAGCTTCCGCAACGGACGGCGCACACCTCTCTCTTAAATGTTACATAACGGACAAAAGTCTTCGGTGATTCTACACTGTGCGGGAAAGGAATTCGAACCGAAGCAGCCGATTTTACGCGATTTACAGCCGGAAGGTTCGCAGTATGTGACGGGGCGACGAAAAGCAGGGCTGAAACGCAAAGAGCGTGGATGAAGGCGGAAGGCGGAAGGCGGAAGGATGAAAAGGAAGCCCAAACAGCTTCTCTTTCATCCTTCCGCCTTTAGTCCATATCGAGCGGGTTGCGATAGGGCTTGTCTGTCTCTTTGTCAGCGCGTTTCATGGCTTCGCGGAACTTCTCTTCGAGGATGCGTTCGCGGTCTTTCATCGAGCCCAGCTCCTGCTCGAAGAGCTGTTCGCGCATCTGTTTCTGCTTGTCGAGCCCCTTCACCATCTCGTCAAAGGAGGCGAGCGGCTTGGCCTTCTCTTCATGCGAAATGAGCGCGCCGGTCTGCGCGTCAACCGTCAGCGTGGCCTCGCAGCAGGGGCAAATGATCGTGAAGCGCGTGGTGTCCATAGAGCCTATCTTATTAAATCTCACGCCCAGGCGCAAAGACGCAAAGGAAGACCGTTAAGCTTTCCTTTGCGTCACCAGCGCCTTGGCGTGAAATTGTTTTTGAAGCTAAGGAGTCAGCGCGTCCTTCACTTTCTTCGCGCCCTTCTTCGCGCCCTCGGCGGTCTTCTCGCCGACGGTCTTCGCGCCTTCCACAGTCTTTTCGCCGACCGTCTTGGCTCCCTCGCCGACGGTGCGTGCGCCCTCTTTGGTCTTGTCCGCGGCGGTCACCGCCACGTCCTTCGTCGCAGAGGCAGCGTCCTTAGACTTCTCGACCGTCCAGCCCGCAGCCGACGCCAGCGCGTCGCCCGTCTCCGTCATCGCGTCCTTCACCTTGTCCTTAGGCAGATCTCTCGACTCGCCTTTGGCGTTGTAGACCTTGACCGTGCTGTTGGTGCCCTTCGTCGTCCGGACGATCTTCGTGACGTTCTTATTGTTCTTGAAAGTACGAGTCTCGACGACATCGCCGTTGGAATCCATCGTGGTCTGAATCTCAGAATCGTCGGCCCCCGCGCGTGGCGGATTGGGCTGCGGCTGCATGTTCTGCGTCGGGTCAGTCCCGGTCGGATTCTGCGCCATCGTCGGATTCGCAGGCGAGGCGTTGACATTGGCATCAGCCGGGTTGGTGGCGGCGGTGTTCGTGTTCGTGCTGTCGCCCGAACATCCGGCACTCAGTCCCGCCAGTGCCAGCACACAGAGGCCGATCAAAAGTTTGATGCGCACGTTCATTTCCTCCTCAAACATGTTTGTTACCTGGGTTTATTTTTGCAAACGTTGTGCCTGTTATACACCACGCACAGTACGGAGGCAAAACGGGCTGAAGGGGTTCAGATGAGGAGCGAAACCGTACGCTCTTCATGCTGTCTGTTTCCGCACGGTACAGCAAAAGCGGCGTTACAACTCTAAGGCTGCACGCCGCTTTCATCAAAGCTCAGATATGTGTGGAGCGGGCGACCGGACTCGAACCGGCAACCCTGTGCTTGGGAAGCACATGCGCTACCATTGCGCCACGCCCGCTCAGAACTGACTTTCTTTAGCCAGTGATTTCAAAAGATAGTTTCTAGCCCAGTTGATTCTTTTTGTCTGCCCACTCAAAGGCGGAACCAATCTTAGCACGACACCAGCCGCGCCGACTGCCTCGACGGGCACTATATAAACCTCTTCGGTCTCCGGATGCAGAACAGCGAACAGGTCGGCTAAGCCATAATAACCTTGCTTTGTCGAACCATTCCCTGACTGGCTATAACTATTAAAGATCAACGAACCGTTTCTGATTCTACCCGTCTTGCACTGCACGCGATAAATCTTTTTCAGATCATCAATAACCAGATCGTATTTGTGACCAGAGCCGAACGGGACACAGACAAAATATCCTGCCTCGATTAAGGCGGCCAGGATTTTAGCCTCAGTGATATTTCCCCGTTCGCCAGTCTGCATAGATCACACACTCACGAGGGGATTAAAAGATAATCAACCGAAAGCTTCGCTGTCAAACCTCTGAGTAGTGTCCTAAATTGTTTTTCTCTGTGTTTCCTCTGCGACTTCTCTGCGTCTCTGCGTTGAGAGGAAGCTGCAACATACTCACCGCAGAGACGCAGAGTTCACGCAGAGAAAGCGCAGAGAGTTGAATTTAGGTCACCACCAACCTCTGGCGACATCTACTCTCTTATGTATCGCTTCATCAGATCAGACCAATGCCCCTGAGCTTTTAAGATCAGCTCGCAGACTTCGCGGACGGCTCCGAAGCCGCCGGGGAGGTTGGTGACGTAATGTGCGGCGGCGAGTGTTTCGGGGACGGCGTCGGCGACGGCGCAGGCTAACCCCGCGCGCTGCATGAGCGGGATGTCGGTCACGTCGTCTCCGATGAAGGCCACGGACTCTTCATCCATTCCGGTTTCGGCTAGCAGCTCTTCGTAGTCTTTGATCTTGTCCCAGGTTCCCTGCCGGACATGCTGCATGCCGAGTTCGCGCGCGCGCCGCTCGACGAGCGTCGAGGAGCGTCCGGAGATGATGCCCGTTTCGAGCCCCGCGCGATGCATGAGCACGATGCCGTGACCGTCGCGCGTGTGAAAGGACTTGCTCTCGTCATCCTCTCCAAGCAATTCGATCCGCCCGTCCGTCAGCACGCCGTCGCAATCCATCAGGAGCAGTTTGATGCGCCGCGCGCGTCGCTCGATCTCATCTGCGTTCATCATCTCTCTTTGTCAGCGCACCTCTAAAAATTCTATGCCCGCGAGCTTCCACACGTTGCCCGTGCGTGCGAGGATGAGCACGGCCGTGCCGGACTGCTCGCGCCCGAGCTGTTTGACGTGGAGGGTCACATCGGCTGCGACGCGCGTGGCGTCGAGCGCTTCCGTTCGGACGAGCTGCGTCTGCCAGATTTCCGGCTGTGTGCCGACGAGCCCTTTGGCGAAGGCCGCCAGCTCTCCCGGCACGATGAGGGCATCTATCTCAGCCTTGCGACCGCTGAGGATGGCTTTGTCGAGCTGTGCGATGAAGCTGCGCGCGGCATCGTCCGGCGCGGGCGTGGTTTTGGCTGCGGCCTCGGCTTT
>JAFBAJ010000783.1 GCA_019247865.1 Acidobacteriota bacterium | reverse complement strand
AAGAGCCGGGCACGAAACATTTTCAGGAACTCGGCGAAGCGGTCAGTCTCGGCACGGAGCGCGCGGCCGTCCTCGCGGGCGGCAAGGCCTTCGGCGGCGCACTCGCCCGGCAGGCACGCTTTACCCTCTACACCTCACGCCTCCCGACCTGGCACCACCGCCTCAAAGTCGGCGCGAGCTGGTTCTTCGAAGGCACGAGCCCACGCCCCTTGCAGCCGTTGGGAATAAAACGGTAAGACGTTATTCAGCGAAAGCCGAATACCCGCCTTACTTCACAATGGTTAAGTCGCCGGGTTTTATTTGTTCGAGAGCTTTGAGCACATCGGGCATCAGGGGCTTCAGTAGAGGATAAGTGCTTCGTTTAGCTTGGAGAATGAGGACGGCAATTGCCAGAGTTTTCAAGTTCTGCTGATACTGAAGATTCTGATCAACTGTTACGAGAACATCATAATCATTGGCGGCAGCTTGTAAAAGTTGCCCATTCTTCAACCCTTTGAATCCGGCCTCTTCAACCGTAGAGACTTCATGCCCGGTGAAATCACGCTTCAGTAGTGCGTCACACATTCATCAAGCGGCACTTTCATTGCTGACCAGCAATCTCTCCTTTGATTCTTCCAGGACAGCTAAAGCCTGCTCGCGCGTCACGGTCGGAAATTGTTCCAGGAATTGATCGAGCGATTCACCTGTTTCGAGACAATCAAACAGATTTTGAATGGGCACACGAGTCCCGGAGAAGACCGGAGTGCCGCCAAGTTTTTCAGGGTCTATCTCGACCACATGCCTGTCGTGAAGCATAACTAAATTTCCTCTACGAAGTCGCCGTCGCGGCTTCGCATGAATCGAGCACCGGCGCTTCCTCTTCGACCGGCGCGCCCGCTTCGCCGTAGTAAGGACGACCTTCGGAGATGGCTGAGAAGTATTCCGCGATGCGATCCAGGATTTCCGCGACGGAATGCGAGTGGTAGATCGAGGTGCGGAAGAGCGCGCCGCCCTGTAGGCCGCGTGTGAACTGCCCCGCGAGCTGTTTCATGCGGCCGATGGCGGGCAGTTCCGGCATGTCTTCGCGCAGCATCTCGAAATATTCCAGGAGCACGGCCTGCTTGTCTTCGAGGGTCGGTTGAAAGACCTCTCGCCCCGCGATGGTATCTTCGATCTGTCGAAAGATCCACGGATTCGCCATCGCGCCGCGCCCGATGAGGATGCCGTCACAATTCGTCTCGCGCCAGCGCGCAAAGGCTCCCTCGATGGTCGTCACGTCGCCGCTCCCGGAGACGGGGACTTTGACGACCTCTTTGATCTGCCTCACCAAATCCCAATTCGCCAGGCCCTTATAGCCCTGCTCTTTCGTCCGGCCGTGCAGGGCGATGTGCTCCGCGCCGCACGCTTCGGCGAGGAGCGCGGTCTCGACCGCGTTGATCGTGTGGTCATAAAAGCCCGCGCGAATCTTGACGGTCATCGGAATCTTGATCGCCTTCCGGACTTCCTTCAGAATCGTTTCGAGGCGCGGATAATCTTTTAATAATCCTGAACCGCCGCCGTGCTTGACGACCTTAGGCGCGGGACAGCCGCAGTTGATGTCCAAAATATCTGCGCCGATCTCTTCGGCCATCTGCGCGGCCATCGCCATCCGCGCGGGCTGGCCGCCGAAGATCTGCACGGCGTAAGGACGCTCCTCCTCAAAGAAGCGCATCTGCCGTTTCGACTTAGGATTGTTGCGCGTCAATCCTTCGACCGAGATGAACTCCGAGACGGTGAGGCCGATGCCGCCGCGCCGCTTGAGCAGGCGGCGAAAAGAGATGTCGGTCACGCCCGCCATCGGCGACAGGATGAGCGGCGGGTTGATCTCGATATCACGAATCTGAAAAGGCTTGGTCATTTAGTCCTTGAGCTAAAGCGCTGGTCGCTTATCCTACTATCTTGCAGCTTCTGTCTACCAGCGGAGACAGGTAAATCTCCGCCAAACTTTTACACTTCTGCTGCGTTGGCCGGAGACTCTTCCTCCGGCTCGACGAGCCGCTCGCCCGTCTCCAGCTCCATCACGACGCGCGCCCACTGCGCGGCCTGTCGCGCGGCGGTGCGCGCGAGGCCGACATCGCCGCGCTGTAAAGCCTCCACGGCTGCGTCGCCCATCGTCTGCGCGGTCAGGCGATATTGCGCGATCTGTGTTTGAAGCTGTTCGTCCATCTGCTCTTGACTTTAATTCGCGCCGCCATGCTCCAGCCGCTCCAGTTCGGAGAGGGCCAGCGGGTACTCATCGAATCGCCTGTTGCCATTCTCCCTGACCCAGCGCAGATGCGCAACAGCCTCGTCGCGCTCTCCTCCGATGGACAAATTCACTCCCAGGTACGCATGCGCTTCGGTCAACTGGTCGTTGTCTTTGGCTCCGGCCAAGAGCTGCTGCGCGGTCAGCTCGCCCTTCAGATAGCGTAGGACCGGATAAGGCCAGGCGTCTGCGTCGCAGTTCGCCAGCGCGTTCGCCAGCACCTTCTCGGCATCCGCCGCACGCCGCTCGCGCTTGCATCCCAGGTAAGCCACCAGGGCCATGTAGGGCGACCCCTTTTCCCGCCAGCCTTCGAGATTAAGATACGAGAGCGCATCCGCCACGGCATAGTTGCCGCGCGCCTGGCGCAGGTTGAGGTAGCTGCGGCTGAGATAGTTCTCCGTGCTGCGCGGCTCAAGCTTGAGCGCCTGCGTGTAAGACTCTATCGCTTCAGCATCGCGCCGCAACTCCGCGTAAGTGAAGGCGAGCTGGCGATGCAGGTAGGCCAGTTCCGGTTTGAGCTGCACGGCCTGCCGGTAAGACTCGACGGCTTTTTCCGGCTGGCGCTCACGCCACAGGCAGTTGGCGTAATAGAAATGCGCCAGATAGTGGCCCGCGTCCGCTTCGATGGCCTGCTGGAAAAGCTTCTTCGCCTCCTCGTAATGCTCCTGCTGATAACGCGTCGCGCCCAGCGCGACCAGCGCGTCAGCCGAGTTCGGTTCGAGCGCGAGGGCTTTGAGCAGATAGCGCTCGGCCTCTGCCGGCCTTCCGGTGTGCAGGAGCAGGTCGCCCAGACGAAACTGCACTTCTGCTTCGGAGGCCCGCGCGCTCTGCATCTCCTTCTCGTAATCGAGCGATTTCTCCACCGCGACCTCCATCACAGGGAACCGGAACCTCTTGATGTAAGCGTTCAGCTCCGACTCCATCGCCGCGTAATCAACTCCGAACGATTGACGAAAATTGGTTTCCATCGAGATGCCCGCAGTGAGGCGGCTCAGGAAGCGCACCAGTTGCGGGCGGCGCGCCATGTTGTTCTCCAGCATCAGATAGTGCACGAAGGCCCACGATTCGGCATAAAAGATTCCGACCTTGTTCCGCTCGTTGTAGTGCGGCGATTTGTGATCCACCGCGAGCAGGGTTTTGAGCGGCAGGAGCCCGCGCTCTTGCAACGCACGCAGGT
>JAFBAJ010000680.1 GCA_019247865.1 Acidobacteriota bacterium | reverse complement strand
ATCTTTGCTCCGCTGGCAGGCGCGCTCATCAACTGGCTCGTCGGGCGCCGCGTGCGCGATGAGAGATTCATCGGCGCGGTGGCGTGCGGGGCTGTGCTGGTCTCGACGATCGTAGCCTTCTACGCGGCCCTCAAGCCGGACGGGGCGCTTCATTCGACCGCGCCGGTGATGGATCACATCTGGACGTGGATCGAGGTCGGGCGCTTTCGCGCGGACTTCGGTCTGGCGATGGATCGCCTGAGCGGCATCTACGCGCTCTTCATCACCTTCGTAGGCTTCCTGATACATCTCTTTGCCACCGGGTACATGCACGGCGACAGAGGCTTTTACAGGTTCTTCGCTTATCTCAACCTGTTCATGTTCTCGATGCTGACGCTCATTCTGGCGGACAATTTTTTGTTGATGTTCGTCGGGTGGGAAGGCGTGGGGCTCTGCTCGTACCTGCTCATCGGTTATTACACGGACCGCAAAGAGGCGGGCGATGCCGCGAAGAAAGCTTTTGTCGCCAATCGCATCGGAGACTGGGGCGTGGTGCTCGGCATCATGCTTATCTTCTTTCTGACGGCGCAGGCGGGGCATGCTTCGATCAGCTTCTTTGATAAGCCCGGCGTCACGAGCGCGCTGACGACGCTCGGCAGCATGGGGCCAGAGGCTTTCGCCTGGAAGATGCTGTTCGCGGGCGGCGTGACTTCGGTCGCGATCCTCCTGTTCATCGGCGCGACGGGCAAGAGCGCGCAGATTCCGCTCTACGTCTGGCTGCCGGACGCGATGGCCGGGCCGACGCCTGTCTCGGCGCTGATTCATGCCGCGACGATGGTCACGGCGGGCGTCTACATGGTCGTGCGTTGCAACGCTATCTTTCAGAACGCGCCGACGGCGATGTTCATCGTCGCCCTCATCGGAGCTGCGACCGCCATCTTCGCCGCGACCATCGGCATCGCGCAGAACGACATCAAGAAGGTCTTAGCTTATTCGACCGTTTCGCAGCTCGGCTATATGTTTCTGGCGTGCGGCGTCGGAGCGTTCGTCGCGGCGATCTTTCACGTGATGACGCACGCCTTCTTCAAGGCGCTGCTCTTCCTCGGCTCAGGCTCTGTGATTCACGGGATGCATCACGAGCAGGACATGCGGCGGATGGGCGGCTTGAAGAAGTACATGCCGATCACGTTTGCGACGATGCTGACGGGCTGGCTCGCCATCTCCGGCATTCCGATCTTCGCCGGGTTCTTCTCGAAGGACGAGATTCTGTGGAAGACCTGGAGCACACATAACCTGCCCGGTGGATTGGGTAAAGTGCTGTGGATCGTCGGAGCTGTAACGGCCGGGCTGACGGCGATTTACATGACGCGCATGATGGTCATGACCTTCTGGGGCGCAGAGCGTTTTCGCGAGACTGCTGCGGGCGGGCAGGCCGACGAGGCACACGCGCACGCACACGATGAAGACCTCAAGCCGCACGACGCGCAGCAAGCGTCCGCCGGAGACAGGCCGCATCATGCCCCGCATGACGAGATGGAAGACACGCACGATGAGCACGATGCTCATCATCACGGGCCGGTCGAGCCGCACGAGTCACCGTGGACGATGACCGTGCCGCTCGTCGTGCTGGCGATCCTCTCGACGTTCGGCGGACTCGTCGGCATTCCTTATGCTCTGAGCCGCGGCAGTATTCCGAACTATTTCGAGCACACGCTGGAGCCGGTCATCGCCACGCGTTCGGCCGAAAGAGGCGCGGAGACGGGCGCGGCCGAAGGAGCAGCGCCGCGTTATCTCTCGCCGCCTCCGCAGGCGACGGACGGCGCGCCGCCGGTGACGACGGCTGAAAGCCGTGCTAACGAGACTTCTTCGGCGACGGCTGCGGAAGAGACGCATTCTTCGGAAGAGCTGAACACGGAGTTATTGTTCACGGGCATCTCGGTCGCCATCGCCGTGCTCGGCATCGCCATCGGGTGGTTCACCTTCAGGAAGAGGCCGCTCCTGCAGATGCCGCGCCTGCTCGAAGAGAAATATTACGTGGACGAGATGTACGATGCCGCGCTCATCAATCCGATCAAGGTCGGCTCGCGCGAAGGCTTGTGGAAGCTCTTCGACATGTCTGTGATCGACGGCATCGTCAACGGCTTAGGGCGGAGCGTGGCGCAGCTCGGCGCGGTCGTGCGTTACCTGCAGATCGGTTTCGTGCGGAGCTACGCGGCCATCATCCTGTTCGGCGCGTTGCTCGTCATAGGCTATTTCGCTTACACCTTCTTTTTGAACCGTTAGGAT
>JAFBAJ010000608.1 GCA_019247865.1 Acidobacteriota bacterium | reverse complement strand
ACTTTCGCGCGTTTCAGGCGATGGCGATGACGGATGAAGCGCGCACGATGCTCAAGCGTATTCTGAAGGGCGAGCTTTCCGTGCCGGGCCTGCAGCTTCGCCCGCGTGACCGCTTTGACCTCATCACGGCGTTGATGGCGCGCGGAGACGCGGACGCGCCCGCGCTGCTGGAAGAGTTGAGTAAGAAAGAGACGAGCGATGATGCCAAGCGTTACGCCTACGCAGCCGGAGCCGCGCGGGCGACGCCGGAAAACAAGAGGCTATATTTCGAGGCTTATCTGAACGACCCGCAACTGGCCGAAAGCTGGATCGAGGCGAGCGTTAATCCATTCAATTCGATTCATCAATCCGCGCTCACGTTTCCGTACCTGGAGCCCGCGCTGAAGGAGCTGCCGAAGCTCAAGCGGACGCGCAAGATCTTCTTCGTCAACGGCTGGCTCGCGGCCTTCATCGGCGGCCAGTGCGACGAGCGCGCGCTTGATACCGTGCAGAATTTTTTAAACGGCGAAGGGAAGACGCTCGACCGCGACCTGCGCCTCAAAGTGCTGGAAGCGACCGACGGCCTCGAACGCTGCGTCAGGATTAGAAAGGAGTCACAGGTCTCAAGTCCCAGGTCCCAGGTCTAAAGACGGGTTGCGTGGACTTGGGACTTGGGACCTGGGACTTGGGACTTGAATTATGACAGCTTTCCTCGTCATCTCGATCATCGCCGTGTGCGTGTTGAGCTTCATGCTGTTTCTGGCTCTCTTTGAGCCGGGGCTGGATTACAAGATCTCTGCGCGGGCGCATGCGGCGCTCGATTCGGAGGAGTTCCTGCGCACGCTCGAAGCGATCACGGACGCGAAGCTGCAACAGCGCAGCCGCTTTGAAGTCCTGACCAACGCCG
The DNA here is from genome assembly GCA_019247865.1 of Acidobacteriota bacterium. Taxonomy (GTDB): domain Bacteria; phylum Acidobacteriota; class Blastocatellia; order Pyrinomonadales; family Pyrinomonadaceae; genus JACMLC01. The sequence goes on along the minus strand of JAFBAJ010000608.1, from coordinate 1,935 downwards.
CCGTCTATTACGAGGCGGAGCTGGACGCGATCCGCGCCGCGCGAAAGAGCATCAATCTCGAAGCCTATATTTTTCAGAAGGGCGAAGTGACGAAGAGATTCGTCGAGGCTCTGACGGAGCGTGCGCGTGCGGGCGTCGAGGTGCGCCTGACGCTCGACGCCGCCGGGAGCTTTGCGACGTGGGACAGCTATTTCAAGGAGCTGCGCGCGGCGGGCGGGCGCATCGCGTGGTATCACCCTCTGCGCTGGGCGACCGTGTCGCGCTTTAACAATCGCACGCATCGCGAGATCATCGTCGTGGACGGCGAGGTCGGCTTTCTCGGCGGCTCCGGCTTCGCAGACCACTGGCTGATCGGCGATGAGAAGAACCCGCCGTGGCGCGACACTATGTTTCGGGTTGAAGGCGATGCTGTCGCAAGCCTGCAGGCGACCTTCGTCGAAAACTGGCTCGAAGCTTCGGGCGAGATTCTGGCGGACGACAAATTCTTTCCGTTCACGGAAGTGGAGAACTGCGCGCCTTCGCTCATCGTTGACAGCTCGCCTTCGATGGGACGCTCGACGCGCGCGCGGATTCTCTACCAGACGCTGCTCGCCTCCGCGCAGCAGACCATACACATCACGACGCCCTACTTTCTGCCGGACCGGAGCGCGCGCGCAGAGATGGTGCGCGCCATCCGCGAGCGCGGCGTCGAAGTCAAGATCATCGTCCCGGGCCAACACAGCGACCACCTCCTGACGAGACGTTCGAGCCGCCGCCTGTTCGGCGACCTCCTGCGCGCGGGCGCACAGATCTACGAATACGAGGCCGCGATGATTCACGCCAAGACGATGACCATCGACGGCATCTGGAGCGTCGTCGGCTCGACCAATTTCGACAATCGCTCGTTCGGCCTCAACGACGAAGTGAACCTCGCGGCGCTGGATGAAGAGCTCGCCGCGCGGCTCGCAGAGGATTTCGCGCGCGACCTCGCGGAGAGCCGCCGCGTGGATTACGAAGAGTGGCGGCATCGCCCCATCTTCGAGCGCGTACACGAATGGGCCGGATGGCTCCTCGAAAGACAACAATAAGAAGTCCCAAGTCCCAGGTCTCAAGTCCCAGGTCGCGGAACCTGTCTTTGACTTGAGACTTGAGACTTGAGACCTGAGACTCGTTTTGATGTTTCGCATCGTCACCTATAACGTGCATAAGTGTCGCGGGATGGATCGGCGTGTGCGACCCGAAAGGATCGCGGCCGTCCTGCGCGAGACGTGCGCGGATGTCATCGCGTTGCAGGAGGTGCTGTGCGTGTCGGGCGCTGCGCGCGAGCGCGATCAGGCGCGCTACATCGCCGAAGAGCTGGGGCTGGATTATCGTCTCGGCGAGAACCGCCGCCTCGACGGCGGAGCTTACGGGAATGTGATCCTGTCGCGCTGGCCGCTTCGAGAGGCGCACAACTATGACATCACGTGGCGCGGGCGCGAGCGGCGCGGCTGCCTGAGGGCGGATGTGCCGGTCTCGGACAGCTCAACGCCGCTGCATGTCTTCAACATACATCTCGGCACGGCCTTTATCGAGCGGCGGCATCAGGCTCGCCAACTCGTCGGCGAAGAGATTCTGAACGATAAAAATCTGAGCGGCGCGCGCGTCGTGCTCGGAGACTTTAACGAATGGACGCACGGCCTCGCCTCGCGCCTCCTGGCGGAGCATTTCCGGAGCGCAGACCTTCGCCAGCACCTCCGCCGCGCACGCACCTATCCGGGCTTGCTGCCGCTGCTGCATCTGGATCACATCTACTACGACCCGGCGCTGGAGCTCAAAAGCCTCGCCCTCCATCGCAGCCGCCTCGCCCTCCTCGCTTCCGATCACCTGCCGCTGGTGGCGGATTTTGTTCTCTGACTACTTGTCTCTGACGCCGAGATGGGTCTTCATGAAATCAATGGCATTGCGGATGATCTC
>JAFBAJ010000572.1 GCA_019247865.1 Acidobacteriota bacterium | reverse complement strand
TTAAGAGATACAATCTTCCACCTCTCCAGCGGTCGGTGCAGACTTTTCGGTGCGCAGACTATGCTACGCTCCAATCAAGGAAAAATGCAAAATGGAATCGGCTGTTATCAGGAAAAGAAGCGCGGCTGCGCCCATCTCGCCAGCTTGATGACGGAGAGCGGAACTCTGCTTTTCTGCGTGGTGCTGCCGCGACTGTAGTTGTTGACCTTGACGCGCTTCTCCTGTCCCCGGCTCCGGTAGGTGAGGATGATCCAGTCCTGGTAATCGGTCACGATCCCCACAGGGTATTCCGGTTGCGCGCTCTGAAAGTCGGACTGTTCCGCCCAGCCGACGATCTCGGACATCTCCGCCGGTTCCAATTGCTTCTCCGCCTTGACCAGAATTTTTCGGATGCGCCCGGACTTGGCCTTCTCAAAGAAGGTGGCTTCGGAGAGAAAGCGGCCGTCCCCGTAGATGCGCGTCGTCTCCGTCGCGCAATCGGCCTGGCAGTTGGTGTAGGAGAATTCGAGGATGGCCGCGGGCTGGTCTGCAACTCCCGGCTGCTGCGCTGACGCGGAGCCGGCCGGGAGCAGCAGGAGCAGCAAGGCCACTGCGTAATAGAGCAATGTGCGGCGGCGCTTCATGCTTACTCGCTCGTCCGGCTCATGAAGACGTTCTTGTCCACGCTGGCCGGATTGCCGAGGACGACGAAGCGCAGGTTGCGCATGTATTTCTGCGAGACGCGCTGCACGTCTTCCGGCGTCACCGCGCGGAGATGTTCGAGCATCGCAATCGAGTTGCGCCACCCGCCACCGATCAGCTCATACTGCGCCAGCTCCGCCGCCTGCGCCACGTTCGTCTCCTGCCGCAGATAGTAGTTGGTCAGATAGCCCGCCACCATGATCCGTATCACGTCCGCCCGGAGCACGTTGTTCTGCAGCAGCGAGATCTGTTCGAGCATCACGCGCACGGCTTGATTGGCGTCCACGGCCGTGACAGAGATGCCGCCGAGGTTGGCTCCCTGACTGCTCAGGAATGCTTCCGGCGCGTAAGAGAGGTTGCGCTCGACGCGCACCTCCTGATAGACGAGCTGGTTCAGAATGCTCGAAGCGATGCGCAGGGCGTAGATGTCTTCGCCCGTCAGCGGCGGCGCGGCGAAGACGCCCTGAATGTAGTTGGTCGGCAGGCTGCGCTGCGTGACCTCGACGGTCGGCGCGGCGAACGAGAGCTGCTGCACCGGCTCGGGCTGATAGTTGCCGCGCGGGAGCTTGCCGAAAGAGTTCGTGACGCGCGCACGGACGACGGCCGGATCAATGTCGCCGACGATGATGAGCAGCAGGCGCGAGGTCTGCATCATCTGCTGGTGATAACGGCGCACGTCTTCGACGGTCAGTTTGGAGACTGTCTCCGCCGTCCCGTTCGGGTCGTTGGCATACGGATGACCGGCGTAGGCCAGCTTGTTCTGCAGCTCCTGCAAATAGCTGTCGGGCGTGTCCGTGTCGTCGCGCAGAGAGATGACCTTGCGGCTCTGGACGCGCGTGAAATCTTCCGGCGTGAAAGACGGATGGAGCGCGATGTCCGTGAAGATGTCCCACGAGCGATCAAAGTTGTCGCGCGTCGTGGTCAGCGAGAGCACGGAGTAATCATAGCCCACGCTGGAGCTGACGAGCGTATCCATCCGCGAGAGCTCCGAGCGCAGGCGCTCGCGCGGAAAGGCCGCGCTCGCTTCCGTCGACACGTCAAGCATCAGGTCTTCGATGCCCGCGTTCTTCTCCGTCAGGTTGCGCGAGCCGCCGCGCAGGTACAGTCCGGCGGCGACCGTCTGGCTGCCCGCGCGCCGCTTGACCAGGACTTTGAGGCCGTTGACTTCAAACTCCGTGACGAGCGCGGCCTGCGCCGCTGTGTATTGCGCCGGAGCCGTGCCGGTCTGCGCGGCGTTGGCTTTGGCCTGTTCCGCGGACGACGATTGCGCCGAGACGGAAGGAACGAGCAGCGTCCACAGCAACAGGAGCGCACAGAGGCTGGATATATATCTTCGCATCATCTTAAAAAATTCCCTTTGCCTACTCTTGGGGCTTACTGGCCGATCAGTTCTTCGGGCGTCAGAGCGGCGCTCTTCTGCGCCTCTTCGGACATCATCGCGAGGCCGACGTGCGGCTTGCCGATGATGTAGTTAGTGACGTAGCGGCTGATGTCCGCGCGCGATGTCCGGCGCAGGTTATCCTGATAGCCGCGAAAATAGTCGAGGCCGGTCGAAGCCCACCAGAAGCTGATGACGTGAACGTACTCGCTCAGCTTCTCGCGGCGATACAGGTCTTCGCCCGCGAGGATGGCCTTGGCGCTCTCAAGCTGTTCGTCCGTGTAGTAGTCCTTGTCGTTAAAGCGCGCGATCTCGGCGTAGATGGCCTTGAGCGCGGCGCGCGCCTTCTCCGGCGTGGTCTGCGCGATGAGCTGGATCGGGCCGACGTTGCGCTGCGTGTAGTAGCTGATGCTGACGCCCGTCACGAGCCCTGTGTCCACGAGCGCGCGCTGAAAGCGCGAGTTCGGCTGTTGCAGAATGTACGAGAAGACATCGGCCGCGTAGGTCGCCTGATCGTCCTTGCCGATGGAGGGGCCGTGCCAGCCGAGATTGATAATGACGTTCTGCACGGGCTGCTTGATGACCGCGCCCTCGCTTTTAGGCAGCGGCGGGTGCTCGACCATCGGGAACTTGACGAACGGGTCTTCGGCGCGCGGCCAGTCGCCGAACATCTCCTGCGCCTGGCGAAAGACATCTTCGGGCCGCGCGTCGCCGGTCACGACCAGCGCGGTGTTGTTCGGCACGTAGTATCTTTGCTGGATCATACGCATGATGGCGGTCGTCGCTTTGGAGACCGTCTCACGATTGCCGCCCGGATTCTTGCGGCTCGGATATTTGTAGTAGAGGCGATTGATCATCGCTTCGTTGAGATAGAAGCCGGGGTTCGATTCGTGCCGGTCGAGCTCGCCGATGACGACCTCTTTCTCGCGCGCGAACTCCTGCTCGTCAAAGAGCGGATAGCGGATCGAATCCTTCATGTAACGGAGCGCGGCCGGATAGTATTGCGTCGTCGACGTGACGTAATAGTTGACCAACTCTTCCTGCGTCTGCCCGTTGGGCTGCGGCATCCCGCTCTCGCCGAGCTGCTGCAAATACGGTTCGTGATTAGCGTCGGCGCGGTTGGTGCGGAAGAACATGTGCTCGAACAGATGCGAGAGGCCGTTCAGCTCCGGCGGCTCTGTGTATGAGCCGTTCTTGACGGCGAGCTCGATGGTCACGAGCGGAACGGAGTGGTCTTCGAGCACGATGACTTCGAGCCCGTTGGCGAGCACGCGGTTCGCGAGCTGCATCTGCTGCGGGAGCGGCGCGGGCGCGTTGGCTTTGGCGGCGGCCGCTTCCGGCTTCGAAGCCGTGCGCGGACCCTGCTGTCCGTAAGCGCCGGAGCCCGGCTGGAGCGTTCCGACGAACGACACGATGAGCGTGAAAATTAAGAGACGGCGTTTCACAACAACTCCATTCTTCCGATCTGGTTGACGACTCGATAACACGCTTTCCGTGTCATCAGAAAAAGCTGAGCCGTTTGGATGTCATAGGGCGCAAGAGAGATGTTTCTGCTTTGGACTTAGGTCTTTGGTCTTTGGTCTTTGCACGCGCCTCAACCTTGAATAATAGAGATCGAGCCTGAGCAGACATCGAAGACCAAAGAACTAAGTCCAAAGAACATCCCGGCTGTATCTTGACACGTGGCGAAGGCGTCAGACAAGGCGGCGCACAGTGTACGTTGCCGTACCGTTCGTGCGCGCGTCGCGTCTGCCGCGTGCGCGTTACGATTTTTCGGACAGTTCATCCCACCTTTCGTATCTTTCGCCCCGCGTATCGGCGCTTAATCACATAAATGCGAATATTTCATCGAAAAATGTAACTTCCGAGAGCCAACGAGCGTTTGAATATTTAAATTCGGAAATGTTCAAGGGGGATATGTGATGGGCAGTTTTTCTTCTTCGCAGGAAAGGCCAGGCCATAAATTGATGAGACGCCAGACACAGGTACCGGCGGCAGTCACGGAACCAACGCTCGCGCGGGCCGAGGAGCATGCGTTGCCGTTTCCCGCCAACGCGACCGCGGGCGTCGCGATTCTCAACGCAGACCTCCGCTATGTCGAGATCAGCGACGGGCTGGCGCGGATGCACGGCCTCACGCCCGAAGAGCATCTCGGCAAATCCGTGCGCGAGATCGTGCCGCAACTGGCTCCGGTGGTCGAGCCGCTGCTGCGCCGGATCATCGCCACCGGCGAACCGGCCTTCAACATCCAGTTGACGGGAGAGCTGGACGGCGGCTCAGGCCACATCCATCGCCTCGTCATCTCATACATTCCTCTGTACGGCGCGGAGGGCAAGCCGCAGGGCATCTGCGCGCTCGTGGCCGAAGCGACCGAGGGCCGTGCTTCGGAGGTTGAGAATCAGGTCGCAGCCTTAGCCACACAGGCTGCGCGGAGAGAGCCGCAGCACAAGGAGCAGTTGAGCGAGAAGGTGCTGGCGCTCAAGAACGTCGCACTGGCGCTGACCTCCGCGGCGGAGATTCTGGAGCAGGCCGAATCCTCCGGCCTCCTCACGAACCCGGACATTGAGGACGGCATCAACTTTGACGAAGAGGTCAAAGGCTTTGAGACGCGTCTCATCAAACGCGCGCTCAAGCGCACGCACGGCAATCAGAAGCAGGCCGCGCGGCTGCTGGGGATGAAACACACGACGCTCCATACCAAGATCAAACGCTACGGCATCTCGCCGACTTAAAATTTCACGCCAAGACGCAAAGAAGAGCTTGAATGCTTTTCTTTGCGTCTTTGCGCCTTGGCGTGAGACTTGTATTCACCTTTCCGAATCCGCATTCTAACTCTCGAACGCGCGCACTCCGGCGCGAAAATGCGAGCCTCCGAAGCGCTCTCCAAAATTCTGGAAAATCATCCGAAACTTTTTAAATCTTCGCAGACCACTCCATCGAAACTCGCGGCTGCTCTCTGTGGCCTCTGAATTGCGCTCTTCATGTCAGCACATCAAAACGCTATGACGGCTCTGGCCGAACAGGTGAGCATGAGGTGCGCGCGTCATTCAAATTCTCGAATCACGCGCGCCGGATGATTACTAAAGCAACAAAGAGGGAGTATCGATGAGTACATACCAAATACGAGGACTGATGAAGCAGTTTGCCGCAGTGCTCGTGCTCGTGTGCGGCTTCGCGGCGCTGGCCGCGGCGCAGGTCACCACGGGCAGCCTGCAAGGCGTCGTCCACGACCCGAACGGGGCGGTCGTCGCCGGGGCAACCATCAAGGTTACTAATGTAAACACGGGAATCACACGCGAGACCACGAGCAACGATGAAGGTTTTTATCGCGTCACCAATCTGATTCCCGGCGACAACTACCGAGTCGAAGTGACTTCTTCGGGCTTCGCGCCCGCGACGGTCGAGCCGGTGCGTGTGCTGCTGGCGACCGAGAACAGCGCGGACGTGGCTCTGGGTCTGGCGCAGACTGGCGCCAACGTCGATGTCACATCAAATTCCGAACAGCTGCTCAACACGACGCAGAACCAGCTGGCGCAAAGCTACACGCCGCGCCAGTTGACCGAGCTGCCTTTCAACGGCTCGATTGATAACCTGGCGCTCTTGACGCCGGGCGTCGTCACTCCTGGCGATGCGGACTTCACGAATGGCGTCGGCATCTCCGCCAACGGCAATCGCGCCCGCTCGAACAACTTTCAGATCGACGGCCAGGACAACAACGACAACTCCGTCTCAGGCCCCGCGCTCGGATTCACCAACGCGGAAGCCATCGGCGAGTATCAGGTCATCACCAATAACTTTTCGGCCGAGTTCGGTCGCAACTCCGGCGCGCAGGTCAACGTCGTGACCCGCTCCGGAACGAACGAGTTCCACGGCGCGCTCTTTGAGTTTCACCAGAACTCCGCGCTGAACTCGCGCAACAATCTTGATAAGCGTTCGGCGGCGGCCTACAACTTTCTGGCGACCAACGGCTTTCCGCAGTTCGGCAGCCTCGTCGACCGCCTCCCGAATCCGTTCCGCGATAATCGCTTCGGCGGTCGTCTCGGCGGCCCGGTCGTGAAGAACAAAGCCTTCTTCTTCGTGACCTTCCAGCGCGACGTGAATCGCGGCGAAGCGATTGTTGATAACCTCGGCAGCAGCACCTTTACGCCGACGGCCGCGAGCGCTGCTTTTCTCGCCGCGCGTTTTCCGAACGCGGCGACCTCAGTGCTGAACACGCCTGGACGTCCGGGCGGCCCGGCGACCTCGCAGGGCGGCGGCGCGCTCCTAATCGCTCCTCCGACGCTCGACACAGACGGTGACGGCGTGGTGGATACTTTCGCCTTCCCGGGCAATCCCGGCAACCTGGCGATTCTGGCGGTGACGAACGCCGCTCCGGGCAGCACGACGCTCGTGCCGATCCTCGGCGGCGAGGGCGTGCGTATCTTCCAGAACAACAACGTCGGCAATCAGCTCATCAGCCGTCTTGACTGGAACCTGACCGACAAGGATTCCATCGTCGGTCGTTTCATCTTCGACAAGAACAGCTTTCCGCTCGGCCTGACGGGCAGCGGCTCGGTGGCGGGCGGACGTCTGGATTATCGTGACCGGACGGCGAACTTCGGCGTGACCTACACGCGCACGCTCTCTTCGCGCACGGTCAACGAAGCTCGTTATAACTACTCGAACCTGTTCGTGTCCTTCGGCGACACGGCGGCGGCGACCATTCCGAACCTGCTCTTCTCGGGCGGCACGGCGAGCCTCGCCGGC
>JAFBAJ010000543.1 GCA_019247865.1 Acidobacteriota bacterium | reverse complement strand
TGAGTTGGCGGCCCGCTGCGCCGAGGCGCGCACGTGGCAGGAGGCATGCACTCTGGCCGCGGGCGCGCTTGCTGCTGACCCTCAGGACATGCCATTCGCCCTCATCTATGTGCTCGACCGGGAGAGGCTCTCGGCATCACTGGCCGGTGTCTCCGGGATCGCCCGCGGGAACAAAGCGGCTCCCGAAACAGTCCCGCTCGACGCTCCTTCTCTCTGGCCGCTCGCTGAGGTGACAAGCTCGCGCCGCGCGCGCCTCGTCTCGGACCTGACGGCCGTCGAGGGAGAGCTGCCAGAAGGGCGCGGGCAGCACCGGCTGAAACAGGCTGTAGCCATGCCTATCGCGGCGTCCGGCGAGACGGGCACGGCGGCCGTGCTGGTGGTCGGGCTGAATCCTTTGCGCTTATTCGACGAGAGCTATCAACGCTTTCTGGAGTTGGTCGCCAGCCAGATTTCGGCGGCCATCGCCAACGGCGAAGCCTACGAGGGCGAACGCCTGCGGGCAGAGAGTCTGGCCGAGCTGGACCGCGCGAAGACAGCTTTTTTCAGCAACGTCAGTCACGAGTTCCGCACGCCGCTGACACTCATGCTGGGGCCAGTGGAGGAGCTACTCGCCAAGCCTGAAGGTCAGGTCTTGCCGGAGAGCCGCGAGCTGTTGAGGAGTGCCGCACGTAACGGGAAGCGACTCCTGAAGCTGGTCAACACACTGCTCGACTTCTCGCGGATCGAGGCGGGGCGGGTCCAAGCCGTCTATGAGCCGACAGACCTCGCCGCATACACATCACATCTGGCCGGCGCTTTCCGCTCGGCCATCGAACGGGCCAATCTCAAACTCATCGTGGACTGCCCGCCTCTGCCAGAGCCTGTGTATGTAGATCGCGAGATGTGGGAGAAGATCGTGCTTAATCTTCTCTCCAACGCTTTTAAGTTTACGTTTGAAGGGGAAGTCAGAGTGGGGCTCGGTCAAAGCGCGGAGCGCGTGGAACTGGTCGTCGCGGACACCGGCGTCGGCATCCCGGAGGCGGAGCTGCCGCACGTCTTCGAGCGCTTCCATCGGGTCGGCAACACGCGCTCGCGCACGTACGAAGGCACGGGCATAGGTCTGGCGCTGGTGCAGGAACTGGTGAAACTCCACGGCGGCGACATCAACGTCGAGAGCGCCGAAGGGCGCGGCACGACCTTCACCGTCTCCGTCCCGCCGGGCGTCGGGCATCTGCCGCCGGAGCGTGTGGGCGCTCTGCGCGCGCGGGCTTCGACGGCGACGGGAGCATCTCCCTTCGTCGAAGAATCGTTGAGCTGGTTGCCGGGCGAGGAGGTCAGTAATCTGCACACAGCGCCGGAAGCCGAAGCTCCGACCACGGACGAGGGAACAGCGCAGAGGGCCAAAGCGCGCATCCTCGTGGCCGACGACAACGCGGACATGCGGCAGTACGTGCAGAAGCTGCTGGCCCTTGATTACGCTGTGACGGCGGTGGCGGACGGCGCGGCGGCGCTCGACTCCGCCCGCAGAGAGCCGCCCGATTTGATCCTGGCCGACGTGATGATGCCGAACCTCGATGGCTTCGGGCTCCTGCGCGAGGTGCGTCGTGACCCGCTGCTGACGAGCGTCTCCGTCGTGCTGCTCTCGGCCCGCGCAGGGGAAGAGGCCACGGTAGAGGGAATGCAGGCCGGCGCGGACGATTACCTGATTAAGCCGTTCAGCACCCGTGAACTTTTGGCCCGCGTCGCCGCCCAAATCAAGCGCAAGCAAGCCGAGGAGCGTCTGCGCGAAAGCGAGGAGCGCTTCAGGAGCTATTTCGAGCTGGGGTTAATTGGCATGGCAATCACCTTGCCGGCCAAAGGCATGGTCGAGGTCAACGACGAAATCTGCAAGATCCTGGGCTACGAGCGCGGCGAGTTGTTGCAGAAGACCTGGGCGGAGCTGACTCACCCGGACGACCAGGCCGCCGACCTCGCCCGGTTCAACCGCGTCCTGGCCGGGGAGATTGACGGCTACACACTGGACAAGCGTTGGATCCGCAAAGACGGCCAGGTCATTGACACCACCATCTCAGTTAAAGCCTTGCGGAGCGCGGACGGCCTGGTTGATTACTTCGTGGCGCTCTTGCAGGATGTGACCGAGCGCAAGCGCATGGAAGAGGCGTTGCGCGAGAGGGAGCGGTTCATCAGTCATATCACCGAACTCAGCCCGGTCATGCTCGATGTCTACGACATCGACACGGGACAGCACCCCTACTTCAGCAGCGATGTCTCTGAACTGCTCGGTTATACGGCGGACGAAATCGGGCAGATGGAAGACAGGTTCTCCGTGCTGTTGCACCCGGATGACCTATCACGCCTCAGAGAGAATATAGAACGCTTAAAGCGGTTGAAGGACGGCGGGATTAACGAGTTTGAGTGCCGCGTGCGTCGAGGCGATGGGGAGTTGCGCTGGACGGAGTCGCGCAGCATGGTCTTCGCGCGAAACGAGCAAGGCGAGGTGCGGCAGGTCGTCAGCGCGACGCTCGACATCACCGAGCGCAAACGGGCGGAAGAGGAGTTGCGGCGCACGCACGACGAGTTGGAGCAACGAGTCATTCAACGAACGAGCCAACTATCAGCCGTCAATGAAGAGCTGCTCAGGGAGGTCACCGATCGCGAGCTGGCCGAAGACAGGCTGCGGGAATACGAGAAGTGCGTGGAAGGTTTGGAAGAGCAGATCGTGGTCGTGGACCGCGACTACCGCTACCTGCTCGCCAACCGCGCGTTCCTCGATTACAGGGGACTACAGAGGGACAAACTCGTGGGGCGTCTCGCCTCGGACTTACTGAACAAGGAGGTCTTCGAGAAGACCACCAAAGGAAAACTGGACGAGGCCCTGCAAGGCAAAGTCGT
>JAFBAJ010000422.1 GCA_019247865.1 Acidobacteriota bacterium | reverse complement strand
TTCTCGCCCGACGGACGCTGGATCGCTTTTTCGGGCGAGTACGACGGGACGCGGCAGGTCTTTGTGATTTCGGTGGACGGAGGCGAGCCGCGACAGTTGACCTTTCATAATGATATCGGGCAACTGCCGCCGCGCGGCGGCTACGATAACCGCGTGCTCGGCTGGACGCCGGACGGGCGCAACGTGCTCTTCCGCGCAAACCGCGTCGCGCAGAGCGACCGGCTCGGTCGTCCCTATCTGGTTCCGGTCGAGGGCGGCACGGAGCAGCCGCTCGCCATTCCCGAAAGCGGCGGCGCGAGCTATTCGCCGGACGGCAACAAGCTCGCCTTCACGCCCATCTCGAACGAGTTTCGCGGCTGGAAGCGTTATCGCGGCGGGCAATCGCCGGACATCTGGATCTACGATCTCAAGTCCAACACCTCCGAGCAGATCACGAACACGCGCGCGCAGGACATGGTTCCCGTCTGGCTCGGCGACACCATTTACTACATCTCCGACCGCGACTGGACGATGAACCTCTTCGCCTACGACACGCGCTCGAAGCAGACGCGCAAGGTGACGAACCACTCCGACTACGACGTGCTCTGGCCGAGCGGCGCGGGCGACGAGCTGGTCTACGAAGCGGGCGGCTACATCTATCGCCTGAGCACGCGCGGCGACAAGGCCGAGCGCGTGCCGATCAGCGTCTACGGCGACTTCCCTGACACGCTGCCCTACTTCATGAACGTCAAGGACAACGTAGAGACTTACGCCATCTCTCCGAGCGGAGTGCGCGCACTCTTCGGCGCGCGCGGAGACATCTACACGGCCCCGGCCAAAGAGGGCGAAGTGCGCAACCTGACAGACTCGCAGGGTGTGCGCGAGCTGGCTCCGGCGTGGTCGCCGGACGGCCGCTGGGTCGCTTACCTGAGCGACCGTTCGGGCGAGTACGAGTTCTACGTGCGTGCGGGCGACGGCACAGGCACGGAGCGCCGCGTCACGACCGACGGCGACATCTGGCGCTACCCAGCCGTCTGGTCGCCCGACAGCACGATGCTCGCTTACAGCGACAAAAAGAAGCGCCTGCGTTACGTCAACGTTGCGACCGGACGGACGGTCGACGTAGACAAGAGCGAGCACAACGACCTCACGAACTACACGTGGGCTCCGGACAGCCGCTGGATCGCCTACTCGAAGCAGGGCGACAACCAGTTCTCAGAGATCTGGGTTTATTCATTAGCGAGCGGGCAGGCGCGCAAGCTGACCGGCGGGATGACAAGCGACACGGAGCCGGTCTTTGATCCGAAAGGGCGCTATCTCTATTTCCGCTCGAACCGTGATTTCAATCTCACGTTCAGCTCGTGGGAGTTCAACTATCTCTACACCAATCCGACGCGCGTCTACGTCGGGCTCCTCGCGGCGGACGGCCCCGCGCTCTTCCTGCCGACGAGCGACGAGGAGAAATCAAAGACGCAGGAGAAGCCGCTCATGCAGCCGCCCGGCCCCGCGCAGGCTCCGCCGCCGCAGGGAGCGAAACCGCAGAACTCGCCCGAAGCAGGGACTTCGCCGTCTCCGGCGGAACCTTCAGCCACTCCAACGCCATCGCCCGCGTCGTCTCCGGCGCAGGCCGACCCGCGCGGCGAAGAGAAGCGACAGGCTCCGCCGTCCGGCGTGAACGTCAAGATCGATTTCGACGGCTTCGAGAACCGCGTGCGCGCCATTCCGGGACAGCCCGGCCCCTATCGCCATCTGGCCGCGACGCCGGACGGCGTGCTCTACCTGACCGGCCAGAGGCTCATGCTCTATAACCTCGAAGCGAAAGCCGAGCAGCCCATCATCGAAGGCATAGGCGACTACGATCTCTCGGCCGACGGCAAGAAGATTATCTTTCAGGCGAGAGACAACTACGGCATCGCGCCTGTCTCGCCGGGACAGAAGCCGGACGCGGGACTGCTCAAGCTCGAAGGCATGATGATGCGCGTCGAGCCCAAGAAGGAGTGGGCACAGGAGTACACGGACGCCTGGCGCATCCTGCGCGACTGGTTCTACGACCCGAACATGCACGGCACGGACTGGCAGGCTATTCGTCAGAAGTACGGCGCGCTCGTGCCTTACATGGCGAACCGCGAAGACCTCAACTTCCTGCTCACGGAGATGGGGAGCGAGTTGATGGCCGGTCACGTCTATGTGGACCGGGGCGACGATCCGCCGAAAGTGGCGCGGATGGACGGCGGGCTGCTCGGCGCGGAGATCGTGCCGGACGCTTCGGGCTATTTCCGCATCACGAAGATCTTTCCGGGCGAGAACTGGCAGGAGAATTTCCGCTCGCCGCTGACGGAGCCGGGCGTGCACGCCAAAGTCGGCG
>JAFBAJ010000409.1 GCA_019247865.1 Acidobacteriota bacterium | reverse complement strand
CTGTCAGGACTGCCACATGCAGACCAGCTTCAACGGCCAGCAGCTCATCTTCCGCGTCGCCAACATAGAGGACAACAACTATCCTTACGCCGACTATCGCGCGCCCGACAAAGAGATCACCCTGCGCGTGCGCGACAAGTTCTCGCGCCACACACTGATCGGCATCAACCAGTTCGGGACGCAGATGTTCCAGCAGTTCCCGGACATCCTCGGCATACGCACGGCCGATTACATGTACTCGGACGGCGTGCCCGGCCTGCTGACGGCGCAGAGCTCAAGCTACAAGCTGGCGCGGCAGGAGTCTGCGAAGGTCGAGGTCACTTCGCTCAAACAGACGGAGACGAATCTGGAAGCAACCGTCCACGTCGAGAATCTGGCGGGACACAGCCTGCCTTCGGGCGTCGCATTTCGCAGAGCCTTCATCTCTTTCGAGGCGCTCGACGAGAGCGGGGAAGTCGTCTGGGCTTCGGGGCTCACGAACAGCGCTGGCGCGATCCTGCGCGGGACGACGGAAGAGGTGCTGCCGACGGAGTTCTTCTACGACCCTGCGACCAGAAAGCAGGTCTTCCAGCCGCACTACGAGGTCATCACGGACGAAGGACAGGTGCAGATTTACGAGGAGCTGATGGCGGACACGACCGGCAAGATCACGACCAGCTTCGTCGGGTTGGATAAGCACATCAAGAGCAATCGCCTGCTGCCTAAGGGCTGGCGCGAGGACGGCCCGCTGGCCGAGTTCACGCGGCCGCACGGCGACGCCGAGCGCGACCCGGAATACATCAACCCGAACGGCTCCACCGGCTCCGACACGATCATCTACCGCATTCCTTTGAACGAGAGGACGCGCACAGCCGTCTCCGTTCGCGCGGTGCTCTACTATCAGGCCATTCCGCCTTATTACCTGCGCGACCGCTTCACCATCGGCAAAGGCCCGGAGACCAAACGGCTGGCCTACCTGACCAGCCACCTCACAGTCCAGCGCACGCCGGTCGAAGACTGGAAACTCCTCCTCACCTGCGCCGCGCGCAAACTCGGCGACGGAGAGAGCGCGAGCTGCGAGCAGTGAAGAAATAAAATTTCACGCAAAGGCGCGGGCGGCCAGCGCATCAGCTTGTTGGTGAGGTCTGTGCTGATGACCGTCTGCATGGCGAAGCGCATGCTCGGGTTGCGATTGAAGAGTTTTCGTAAATCAGCTTTCGACCATGAAAGATAGCGCGTCTGTTCGACTGCGCGGACGGTGGCGGTCGCCGCGCCGCCGGTGATAAAGCTCATCTCGCCGATAAAGCTGCCGTCCTTGAGCTGGGTCAGCATGCGCCCGGCTGCTTCGACCTCAACCACGCCGTTGTAGATCAGCATCACGTTCGCCAGCTCCTGCCGCTCGACGGCGAGCACCTCGCCCGGCTTGGCTTCGAGCCACTTGCCGATTCGCAACAGCTTCATGAACTCGAACGGCGCGAAGTTCTTGAACAGCGTCTCGTACAACTCCTTCTCCTCTTCCGAAAAGTCGACCTCGCGCCGCTCCTTGATGATGAAGGCAACCTGCACGAGGTTGATGACGAAGAAGAGTATGTTCCAGTGTATGACGACCCAGAGCGGCGTGTGCGGGACAAAGTAGTTGAAGATGATTCCGGCGACGCACGCGAGCATCGTCAGGAGCCGCAGCCACAGGATATCCTTCACTAAGTAAGCGATGGCGGTCAGAACCGAGGCCGCGTGCGCGGCCAGCACGAAGTAGTTCATGTCTCAAGATTCTCACGCAAAGGCGCAAAGGCGCAAAGGAGAAAGACTGTTTTCCTTTGCGCCTTTGCGCCTTTGCGTGAGAATTATTTTCTGTCCTTGAAACTGTCGTACAACTCCGTGTGACGGCTGACGAGCGGAATCTGGCGGCCTCCGATGAAGACATAGCGCACGTGCGTGCGTGCTTCCAGCAGATCGCCGTCCGTGACGACGAGATTCGCCATCTTGCCCGCCTCGATGGAGCCCATGCGATCCGCGACGTTCATGAGCTGCGCCGGATAGAGCGTGACGGCCTTGATCGCCTCTTCGCGCGGAAGGCCGAAGGAGGCGGCCATCCCAGCCTGAAACGGCAGGTCGCGCACGTGCGCTCCCGAATCGCCCGTCGAGATGCAGAAGCGCACGCCAGCCTTCTGCAATTTCGCGGCGTTCTCGTAGAGCGAGTCGTAGTAATCATCCTCGCGCGCGGGCAGGTTGAGCACGCCCGTCAAGACGACCGGCACGTTGTGCTCTTTTAAGAAAGCGGCCGCGCGCCATGCCTCATCGCCGCCCCAGATGATGGGCTTGAGCTTCATCTCTTCGGCGAAGCGCACGGCTCCGCGTATCTCCACCTCGCGCCCGGCCGTGAAGATGACGGGCTTTTCGCCGCGCACGTAAGGCACGAGTGCGGCCAGCACGACCGAATCTTTCGGGCGCGGCAGGGTCTTGTCGCGCGCGTAAGCGTCCTGCGCCTTGCCGTAGGCTTCGGCCTCGCGCAGCAGGTCGCGCAACTGGTCGAGCTGCGTGTCGCGCGTCTTGATGGCCTCGTTGATGTTGACCTCCTGCGGGTTGAAGAAGCCGTCGAAGCTGACCGTGCTGACGGTCGGATAGTTGACGACGAGCGCGGCCAGCGGCACCACAGCCATCTCGCGCGGCGTCGAGCCGTCGAGATTGATAAGCGCCGCCTGCCCCGCGATGATGTTGCCCGTCGGCAGCGAGAGCACTGTCGTCACGCCCGCGACGCGCGTCACGCCGATGTGCGCGCTGTGCGGGCTGATGGCGACGATGGCCTGCGCGTTCGGGTTCATGTCACCGACCTCCGAAGTGTCAACCGTCCCGCGCGCGCCGCTCCCGATCTCGATCAAGCCCATCGAAGTGCCGAGGTCGATCATGCCCGGATAGACGCTCAGGCCGCGCCCGTCTATCTCCTGCGCTCCGGCCGGAACGGCGACGGACGCGCCGACGGCTTCGATCTTCCCGTCGCGGATGACGATGGTGCCGCTTTCGATTGCGGGGCCGCTCACGGTCACGATGCGCGCGCCGCTGATGGCGTAGACGCCCGGCACGCCCTGCACGTTCTGCACGGTCACGTTGTTGACCTGCTGCGCAGACGCATTGAAAGGCAGAAGCAGAGACAGTGCGATGGCCGTCAGGTACGCGTGAATCCTGAATATTCTCATTGCTCCCGATTACCTCCTAGCCATTGGTCGTCGTCCTCATAGGCGGTCGTGTTGGCGGGCGGGCGCGGTGGCGGCGTGCCGCCCTGCGCGGGCGGGCGGTTCGGCTCCGCCTTGCGAAGTGTTTCGGTCTCGCGCTCGCGCTCGGTGCGGCGCGCGATGTCCTGCTGGCGGTCAAAGAAGACCTCGCCGTCGATGAGCGTCATCTCGACGTGCGAATAGACGCTCAGGGGATGTGCGTTCCAGATGGTGATGTCGGCGTCCTTGCCGACCTCCAGCGAGCCGACGCGCTCCTGTATGCCGAGCTGCTGCGCCGGATTGATGGTAATCATCTTGAGCGCCTCTTCTTCCGTCACGTCGCCGTAACGCACCATCTTCGCGGCATCGATGTTGAGCCGCCGCATGCGCTCGTCCGAATCGGAGTTGAGCGAGACGACGACGCCCGCGCGCATCAAGACCGCGCCGTTGTAAGGAATAGCGTCGTAAGCCTCTATTTTGTAGCCCCAGAAGTCCGCGAAGATCGAAGCCCCAGCGCCGTGGCGCGCGATCTCTCTGGCGACCTTGTAGCCTTCGAGCGCGTGCTGAAAAGTCTTGATCTTGAAACCGAACTCGTCCGCGAGATTGATGAGCATCAGAATCTCGTCCGCGCGATAGCAGTGCGCGTGCACCAGCCGCTTGCCTTCGAGGACTTCGACCAGCGGCTCCAGCTCCAAATCGCGTCGCGGCGGCAGCAGGTTTTTGTCGCGCCTGGACTTGGCGCGATACTCGTCCCACTCCGCTTTGTAAGCGCGCGCGCGGACGAAGGCGTCACGGATGACCTCTTCGACGCCCATGCGCGTCGCGGGATAGCGGCGGCCTGCGCCCGGAGGATTGAAGTTCGTGCGTTTCGGGTTTTCGCCGAGCGCGAACTTGATGCCCGGCAGCGCGCCCGGAAAGATAAACTCTTCGATGGGACGGCCGAACTTGAACTTGACGACAGTGTTCTGCCCGCCGATGGCGTTGCCG
>JAFBAJ010000368.1 GCA_019247865.1 Acidobacteriota bacterium | reverse complement strand
CTGCATCTCGCGTATGATGCGCGCGCCGACGCGCCCCGCCCCGCAGATGATAAAGTGTTGTTCGAGTCTCTTCATCTCACGATAGCGACGGCGTATCCCGAGCGTCGCCAGAATCTCCGATTCGACGACCGCCTGCACCGTCGTCGTCAACGCGTAGAGCACCGTTCCGACGCCCGCCAGCATAAAGATGGTGGCGAAGGCGCGCCCGCTCCTGCTCTCCGGCACGACATCGCCGTAACCGACCGTCGTCACCGTCTGCACCGCGACATACAGGCTGTTGGCGAACGACCAGCCCTCGATCAAGCGAAAGCCGAGCGCGCCGAGCAGGATCATGACGATGATCGCCAGGAGCAGATAGGTAAAGCGGCGGCGCTGCTTCTGCCCCTTCTCGCGCCAGCCGGGCGGCATAAAACTCATCTCGGATAAAAGGCATCAAACAGCTTGCGTGCGAACCGGGTCACGGTAACGAAAAGGGAAGCGCAGTGTCAATTGCAGGTAGACAGTTCGAGATGAACAGTTTACAGTTTTAGCGGTGGGCTCGTCAGCAGATGATAAAGCTTACAGCACAACAGACCTGGCGCATGGCGTGGCTGCTCGCGCTCTTTCTCCTCATCGCCACGAACGCCGCCGCGCAAACCTCCGCTGAACTTCGTGCCAGATACGGCGAGCCGCGCGTCATCTGGCTCGAAGATGGTCGTCCGGTATTTGAAAGCTATCTGGTGCGCCCGAACATTTTGATGAAAGTGATTTACACGGCGAAGGGTCAGCCGTGCGAGGTGCGGATTAACCCGGAAAAACCGTCGGGAGAGCCAACGCTTAAAACAGAATACACGCCCGCTGGTGATCTGATGCGGACGGCGACGGTGATTGAGATCATCAATGAGCTGGCGCCGGTCGAGCAGCGCGGGAAGAAGATTGGCGATGGGAGTATGAATGGCGGAGATGATGAGATGAAGCTTCATCATCCCGGCTGTTACGGCGTCTATGATGCTCTTTATGAGAATGTGACGATCAGCTCCGGGACCTGGTGCTGGGGCGGCACGATCTGGGTGGTCATCCACTGGGGGGAGACCAGGTGCGAGGGGCAGAGTACAACTGTCGAGCGCGACAAATCGAAGGGTGAGATCAAGATGTCCGGCCCCGCCGGAACATTAACCATCAAGAAAAAGAGTTGAGTGATTTAGAAAGCTGATGGCTGTCCGACATCCCCCACAAGATAACGTCCCGCCGGTTGCCGCGAGCGGCAAGAAGCGCTCGCGCCGCACACGCGTCGTCAAATACGAGGAGCCTGAGCCCGGCTTCTTTCGTCGCTGGCGGCGGCGCATCTTTCGCCCGTGGGTCGTCATCACGCTCGCCTTTCTGACGACCGTCACCATCGGCATCTTCGGCTACTACTGGGTCGTTTTCTCCGAACGCATCGACCGCCTGCTCAACGGCGAAGTCTTCACGCGCTCGGCCGGCATCTACGCCGCGCCTAAGACATTGCACGTCGGCGAGAGCCTGACGATTGACGAACTGATTTCGTATCTCAAGAGCGCGGGCTATGTCGAGAAGACGCAGCAGGCCGAGACGGCGCGCGGGCGCTACGCTTTGGAAGGCACGAACGTCACGATTGAGCCGAGCAAGGACGCGGCCGTTGACGGAAGGCGTGCGTTCGCGCCTCTGCGCGTGCAGTTCGCGCGCGGCGGCAAAGGCGTCACGGCCCTCAGCGACCTGGTCAAAGGCACTGCTTACGGCTCGGCGCAACTGGAACCGCAACTGATTAGCTCGGTCACCGGAGCCGACCGCGCCAAGCGCAAGGTCGTCGGCTTCAACGACCTGCCGCCGCATCTCGTCAAAGCCATCGTCACGACCGAAGACCGCACCTTCTTCGAGCATTACGGCGTCAACTTTCGCGGCATCCTGCGCGCGCTGATCCGCCGCTATGATTCGGACCCGAACTCTCCGATCGCGCGGCAGGGCGGCTCCAGCATCACGCAGCAACTCGTCAAAAACCTGCTCCTCTCGCCCGAAAAAAGCCTCCGCCGCAAAGTGGCCGAAGCTTACATGTCCGTGATCCTTGAAACGCGTCTCTCGAAAGAGAAGATCTTTGAGCTCTACTGCAATCAGGTCTATCTCGGACAGCAGTCAGGCTTTTCCATCAACGGCTTCGGCGAAGCGGCCGACGCCTACTTCAACAAGGACGTGACGACGCTCACGCTGCCGGAGTCTGCTTTTCTGGCGGGCATCATCCGCAGCCCGAACCGCTACAATCCATATCGCGATCTGGACACGGCGACGGCGCGGCGCAATCAGGTGCTGATGTCGATGGAAGAGACGGGCGCGATCACGACGCTCGACTCGGCGCAGGCGCAGGCGACGCCGCTCAAAGTCGCCAGCGCGAAGAACCGGATTGACGCTTCGGATGCGCCGTACTTCACGGACTACGTTCAGAACCAGCTCGCGGACATCATCGCCGACCAGTCCACGACGCAGCACCTGCGCATCTACACGACGATTGATATGGACTTGCAGCGCGCGGCCTACAACGCCGTGACGAAGCAGCTCAACGCGCTCGACCCGGGCTTCGTCAAGCGCGGGGTTGCGCCCGGCACTTTGCAGGCCGCGCTGGTGGCGATGAACACGAAGACGGGCGAGATCATCTCGATGGTCGGAGGGCGCGACTACTCCAAGAGCCAGTTGAATCGCGCGACCGATGCGATGCGCCAGCCGGGCTCCGTCTTCAAGCCCTTCGTCTACGCGACCGCGCTCAACACCGCTTTTGATTCGAGCGCGCGTGTGATTACTCCGGCCACGCTCTACAAGGACGAGCCCAAGACCTTTACCTTCGACAATCAGGAATACTCGCCGGGCAATTTCGGCGACCAGTATTCAAATCAGAACGTGACCGTGCGCGACGCGCTGGTGCACAGCCTCAACGTCGTGACGGTGGACGTGGCGATGGATGTGACCATCGGGCGCGTAATGAATCTGGCGGCCAAAGCCGGATTGCCGAAAGTGCAGCGCGCGTATCCGGCGATGGCTCTCGGCACGAGCGAGGCGACGCCCATCCAGGTCGCTTCGGCGTACACTGCTTTTGCCGCGAACGGCACGCGCACGACTCCGATCGGCATCAACCGCGTCACGACGGGCGACGGCACGACCATCGCCGCGCCCGCCGGGCAGAAGAATGATGTCCTGCGGCCGGAGGTCGCGTATGTGCTGACGGACATGCTCAAGGATGTGGTCAATCGCGGGACGGCGGCGAAGCTCGGCGCGCGCGGCTTTAAGAACATTTCGGGCAAGGTCGGCATCGCGGGCAAGACCGGAACTTCGCGCGACGGCTGGTTCGCGGGTTACACGCCGAACATCGTCTGCGTCGTGTGGGTCGGCTTTGACGACAACTCGCAGCTCGGCCTCAAGGGAGCCGATTCGGCTCTGCCGATCTGGGCCGACTTTATGAGCGCGGCGCTGGAGGCTCATCCGGAATGGAACGGCGACTGGCAGATGCCAGGGGGCGTGCGGCAGGAAGAGATCGACACGACGACGGGCAAGGCTGCGACGGCCGAGTCAACCAGCAAGCGGACGGAGCTTTTCATCGCGGGGACTGCGCCGACGACCGAGAGCGGTGAAGCCACCGAGGAAGAGACGACCGAGCCTGCGGAAGGCGACGGAGAGGATTTGAATCTGCCGCCGCTGCCGGACGCGTCGCCGGAAGCCACGCCGCGCATGCGCAACGCGCCGAGGCTCGAAGGCAGAGGCGTGCCGCAGGACGACGGCTCGACCCGGCTCGAAGGCACGATCACGCTCGACATAGACCCGACGACCGGCCTCATCGCCGCGCCGTCGTGTCCCATCATTCGCTCCAAAACCTTCATCATCGGCCAGGAGCCGCGCGAATACTGCGGCCCCCAATACCACAACGGCTCGCTCCCGCCGCCGCCGCGCAAGAAGTCTTCATCACCCTAAATTTAAGAGATAGGTTAGACGCGCTCTTGAGCGCGTTCGCGAAATTCCGCGAAATCGGCGCGTAGGGCAAGGGTCTCCGAATGGACTAACTTGACTTCGCTTTCGATGCGGTCAAGTCTGATGTTGAGGTTCTGCTCTAACCTTCGGAAGCGATCCAAAAGCGCATCGAGCATCGGTTGGGTTTGGGCGTTGTGTCTTTCTTTACTCATCACAGTCCTCTCCGGTTCATCAAATGTCCTTTGAGGTGGTCTGCTTAGTATACGATTTTCACGCAAAGGCGCAAAGACGCAAAGAAGAGCAAACGTGCTTTCCTTTGCGTCTTTGCGCCTTTGCGTGAAATTTCTTCTTCTCTTAATTCGTCTTCGGCGTAGCGGTCTTGGCGCGGTTGATGAACTTGACGATTTCGACCGTCCACGACTCGCAGCCCTGGCAGACGGCGACCGGAATCTGGTTGCCCGCGTTGTCGCGCATCTGGACGATGGTGGCGGTCGGCGCGAAGAGCTTGTAATCCTTGTTCTCGGTCTTGCCCTTCTTGGTGATGACCGCGCCCTTGAGATACATCAGCACGCCTCTGACCGGATCGTTCTGCGCTTCG
>JAFBAJ010000292.1 GCA_019247865.1 Acidobacteriota bacterium | reverse complement strand
CCCGTACCCCTCGAATTCCGCGCCCAGCCAGTAACCCAGCTCCGTGCTCCGGTTGTGCCAGTCGATCTCGTGATAACGAATCCCGCCCGCCAGCTCTCCGCGCAGCCAGATGCCGACGCCCAGTCCCTTATTTTCAGCCCACAGCGCGAGGTCGCGTTTAATGTAACCCTGCGCCTCTTCGAGCGTGCGGAGCTGCGGGATTTCCGGATGGCGCGCTCTGTTGCTCTCGATCAGGGCCAGCAACGCCGCCGCGTGTCTTTCTTCAAACAGACGAAGCTCCGTCTGCTCGTCTAAGCTATGGCTGAACATATTCGTTCAAGAATAAGACAGGCTCCCGCAAAGGCGCAAAGGCGCAAAGAAAGCAGTAGGCCCTAAATTGCTTTTCTCTGTGTCTCTCTGCGACTTCTCTGCGTCTCTGCGTTGAGATGATGCTAACTGGAATTCACCGCAGAGGCGCAGAGTTCACGCAGAGCAAGCGCAGAGAGTTGAAGCCAGGACACTACCAAGAAAGCGGAAGACAAAGCATCGCTCAACTCCCTTGCGCGGACGGAGAAGATTTCGGCTTTGCATCTAAAATCTCCTCAGCCGCACGCATGGCAGATGTTTACGTCGCACAGGACGGCGTTATAAATTATGAGCTATGCATCGTATCGAAAGCTTATCGGCAGAACAGGCTGGACAGCTCCTGCCGCAGTTAATCTCTCTGTTACAGGATTCAGTTCATCACGGATCTTCCGTGGGCTTCCTGCCGCCGCTCACGTTTGAGGCGGCGCAGGCATACTGGCTGGAAGCTTTGGATGAAATAGCGCGCGGGACGCGAATCCTACTGGTTTCGAGCGAGGCGGGGGAAGTGTCGGGCGCTGTGCAGCTGGCTCTTGTCACGAAGCAGAACGGCCTGCATCGTGCGGAAGTCCAGAAGCTGTTCGTCCATACAAGTTTTCGCCGGCGCGGCCTGGCGCGTGCTTTGATGAGCGCGGTGGAAGAATCTGCACGTGCCTCGGGACGGACGCTGTTGGTGCTTGATACAGAGCAGGGCAGCATCGCCGAGATGCTTTATGAGAAGTGCGGGTACACACGCGCCGGAGTTATCCCGCAGTACGCGCGTATCGGCGACGGGACGCTTATCAGCACGGTCTTGTTTTATAAGTTGCTGTAAAAAATAGTTTCACGCAAAGGCGCAAAGACGCAAAGAAAAGCTTTAATGTTTTCTTTGCGTCTTTGCGCCTTTGCGGGAGCTTCTTTATTAGGCTTAAATATATTTGACTCACCTGTAACGATTTAATTTTTCCTTCCCAGTGTTTTCATCAGGCACTTATTACAACAACAACTTCTTTATTAGCTACGACAATTCAACAGAAGGGTTATTTTGTGGAATAAAAAAAGGAAGCATCACGCCCGAATTGACCGGGCGGCAATTGCCTGCACAAATAATTAAGTCTCGCGCATGAATCAATGTTGTTGCCGCTCCGGTTGAATGAGTTGTTAGCCCGCGTCGCCATCCCTGCGTGACGGCCCTACCTCCCCGACTTCCTTAGATTGTCATCCTTGCACAGCATTTGACAGTTCGCCGGTTCCGGCTTTCAGCCCTTGCTCCACGCGCCGGGCTTGTGGTACGCCCATACTATCGATTACCTTTGGCCCGATTGTGGGTAATGCAGAGCATTTGGCAGTTCCCGGCCGAACTTTCGCCGCCCTTGCTCCATGCGGAAACGTGGTCAGCGTCCATTTCCTCGGGCTTATAAATCCTGCTCCTGTTCGCGTCGTGCCCAATCGCGCAGAGCGGACAGTTGGACTCGTCCTTGCCCTCGGCTGCTTGCGTCTGCTTAGCGTATGCGGCCCGCTTTACCTGAGGGTCGAACACCCGAACGTTCAACAGCTTCGTATCGACCGAGCCGCCTAATAGAAACTCGAAAATTCCCTTGCGGTTCCCCACGTAGTCATCGGCGTCGAGCCTTTTCACTTCTTCTGACATCTTTTTCGGATCGTAGGATTTGCCGTGGTGCTCCGCGTACAGCCTGCCCCACTCTAAGCCCCGCATTTCCGGGAGAACGTCGACAAATACAGTTGAAACCCAGTCGATCACGCTGTTGAAGTAGTTCTTCAACTCATTGATGTTGTTATCGTTGCGATGAGCGCTCATGTAGCCGCCGATATCGCCCTTGCCCGCCCAGTCCAGCGCCCGCTCCAGGAAGTCCTGCCGGTTCGCGCTGCCTTTGACGTATGCGCTCCACTTCTGGATGTTCGCGTTCTGACTGTTGCTGAACTCGGCCTTCGCCAGCGTCACAAATGGCCCGGAATAGATCGCGTTCAAGAGCTCCTGGGGGTTGAGCGGCACACCTGCGATGTTGATCGTCTCGAACCACTGCTTGATCTCGCTCTCCGTGCCCTCGCACTCGTAGATCAGCAATTTCGAGTCCCGAAGCTTGGCTTGTTGGTCGGCGGGCAGGCTATCGAAGTTCTTCGGATTGCCGTTATCCATGATCGCGAACTTGTTCGTGATGAACCGCCCGATGCTGGTGATCCGCTGCTGGCCGTCCAATACCTCGAACTTGTCCTTCGCGACTTTGTTGAAGTAGATCAGTCCCAGCGGATAACCTTTGAGCAGCGAGTGGATGACCGCCTGCTCTTTCTTACCCCCGCCGTCCGCATAGATGTAGTTGCGCTGGTACTCCGGCTGGATGGTGAGCTTTCCGCCAAGCCCGAATAGCCCCTTGCCTTCCAACTGATTGTATACAAACCCGGCGCAGATGTCGGCGACGGTGATATCGGTTTTGAGAGTGGTTTTCACTTTTTGATTCCTTCTGCGGGCCGGTCGCCGCTGCGGTGCCGAATAAGAATGCGCTTGAACACCTTGACGTCGTTGATGACGCCAGACATGTTGAGCGGGATACTTCCGGGCTTGCCGAACCGACGGAAGAAGGCGTCTTTCTGGTCCTGAGCCGAGTACCACCGAGTCCTATATGGGTTGTCTGGGTCACTGGATTCGAGGGTTCCGACAATCTCGAACTGGTCGGGGTTGTACTTATCAAGGAAAGAGATGGGTACGCCCATGACGCCGCCGTAGTCGCTGGGGATTGCGTCGGTAAAGGGGACTTCTATCGCATCGTAGTTTTCGTATCGGTCATAAGCCGCCTTCCCCATTGATCTCCTTGTGTTTGCTGAACCGCAGGTTGTCCTCCATGGTCATGAGCGGCAGTTCCTGATGGCGGCGTCCATGGTCCAGGTTCGTGTACCAGCGGACGCCCTTAACGCGGATGTACTTGACGCCGTTTTCGTCAACGCGCCAACCAGCCGCGTTCAACGGATAGTGGTCTGGAACGCGGAACTCACGGTCGCCGCTGTGGATGGTGACCCCCATCCACAGCTTGTCGGCTTTGATAAGCGGAAAGATCTCCTTGTAGGTGAGCGCCTGGACGTTGCCGATGATGAGGAACTTTTTCCGGTGTTCCACGAGCTGCGCGACGTACTCGCGGAAGAGGGAGAACGGCGGGTTGGTTACCACGATGTCCGCCTGCTTGAGCAACTTGATGCACTCGGCGCTGCGGAAGTCGCCGCCTCCCGCGAGGGGTGTGCGGGTGTGTGGGTTCTGTTTCAGGAAGAACTCGACGTCTTCGATGCCGGTAGCGCCGTCTCCGTTGAAATCCTTCACTTCCTTGATCTCGACGGCAATCGCCTTTGGCCTTTGGCGCTTGCCATTGCCCTCGTCGTACTCACCGAACGTGAGTTGTGCGCCGGCGATGGGGGAGCCATCGTAGCTGGTGGTGATGAGCTTCTTGAGGCCGAGCTTGTTGAAATTGGCGGCGAAGTACTTGAAGAAGTTGCTCTCGAAGGGGTCATCGCAGTTGCAATAGACGACCTTGCCGCGGAAGGTGTCGGGGGCGAATTCCAGATAGGCCTCGACCTCTTTCTGGATGTCGACATACTGGGTGTAGAACTCGTCTTTCTTGGCCGCCTTCGCGGCGACGAGATTTCGATTTGTAGGCTTGCTTTCCATGGCGCAAGTGGCTTCCCTGGGTTTCCTTGACGTCATTTCGGGCTAACGCATAGAAAGCCTAATTTACGCCAGCGGGACACTTTTACTGCTATCCTCAGCGAAACTCAATCCTTAGTTTGAGACAAGTCCAATTCCACAAATAAGGTTCTTTTGTAGAATTGAAAGCTTTCTTTACGGTACATCAGAAATAATGGCTGAGTGTTCAGAGTAACACTCAGCCATCTGTGAGAGATAATTTATCTCCGGTTTATTGAATGTAAGCAGAGGGAACCGGCACGTCGCCGTTGGTGCCGAACTGTTCGGCGCGCAGGGCGTTGTTGGTGCTTTGCAGGATATAGAAGACTCCCGTCGAGGGACGGAAGACTGCGACATCCCACTTGCCGTCGCCGTCGTAGTCTGCGGCGGAGGGAATGTCTCCGCTCGCGCCCCAGGCCACGCCTCTAAAGCTGTTGTCGGAGCTGTTGAGATAGTACCAGCCGCCGGACGCAGCCCTGTAGACGGCGATGTCCGTCTTGCCGTCCGCGTCAAAGTCCGCGGCCAGCGGCTTGTCTCCGCTCGTCCCGAACTGTTGCCCGCGCACAGCTCCGTTAGAGCTTTGCAGGATATAGAAAGTGCCTGCTGTCGGACGGAAGATGGCGAGGTCTGTCTTGCCGTCTCCGTCATAATCCCCGGCGACGGGCAGGTCTCCGTTCGCGCCCCACTGCACGAAGTGGAAGGTGCTGTCGGAGCTGTAACGTAAATAGAAGGTGCCGTTCGATGGACGATAGACGGCGAGGTCGCTCTTGCCGTCTGCGTCATAGTCTCCGGTGGACGGAATGTCTCCGGCCTGTCCGTGCGACTGTGCGAAGAGCGTGTTGTCCGAACTGCGCAGGACATACCAGAAGCCCGTCGAAGGACGAAAGACTGCGACATCCGCCTTACCATCGCCGTCAAAGTCTCCGGGCGTGATCCGGTCGCCGCCGGCTCCGAACTGCGTGGAGCGGAAGCCAGCCATCGATTGCGAGATGTACCAGAAGTTGTTCGAGGAACGGAAGACTGAGACATCATCCTTCTGGTCGCCGTCGAAATCGAACTTCCTTCCGCCCGCGCCCGCCTGGTTGACTGTGAATGAACGCGCGCCCACAAGCACGGTCGCGCTCCTCGCGGTCGAGGTCGGGTTCGGCTGGATGGTCAGGTTGATGAGTCCGTCTCCGGTCTGCGGAAGGGAAATGATCTGTATCCAGCTCGCGGTCGTGCTCGCCTGCCACGTGCAGACATTGCCGGCGGTGACTCCGACGCTGCTGCCGCCTCCCGCCGCTCCGATGCTGACCGAGGTTTGATTGAGCGAGAACGGGCAGCCGGACGGTTGCTGCACCTGGAAGGTTCTCGTTACGACGCCGTTGGAGACATCAATCGTGCCCGCGCGTCCGCCGCTCATGTTGGGCGCGACCGAAAAGTCTATCGTCCCGTTGCCGTTGCCGCTCGCGCTCGAATTGAGCGTGATGAAACCGGAGCTTCCGGTCACCATCCACGAACAGGCCGACG
The DNA here is from genome assembly GCA_019247865.1 of Acidobacteriota bacterium. GTDB lineage: Bacteria > Acidobacteriota > Blastocatellia > Pyrinomonadales > Pyrinomonadaceae > JACMLC01. The sequence continues at coordinate 268 of JAFBAJ010000292.1, read as the reverse complement.
GCATGTTGACGGCAAAGCTTCCGCTGCCGCCCGTGATCGGGAAGGTCTGCACGGAAGGCGTGAGCGTGAACGAGCAGGCCGTCGTCGAAGTTTGCAGATTCAGGCTCCAGCTCCCCGCGATGCTCCCGACGTGCCCGGTGGCATCGTTCACCGCGAACAGTTTCCAGACGCCCGTCGGTGCGCTGCCGTAAAAGGCTCCGAGCGTCGTCCCGGTCAAAGGGCTCTGCGGCGCAGGAGCCGGAAACGCATCGCCCGCTTCAAAATCTGT